>CAZQXA010000014.1:0-17434 GCA_964597155.1 uncultured Dehalococcoidales bacterium | reverse complement strand
CCCCCAGGATGCCGAAGTTAACCCCGGCAGTTTTAAGCAGCTTGGCCGTAGCCTGAGCTACCTTGGCGCTCCTCTCCTCCAGGGCGCCGGTGCAGCCCACCCAGAAGAGAATATCTACGTTCTTGTCCTCGGCTAGGGTCTTAATACCAAGCCCCTCCGCCCAGTCCGTCCGCGAGAGGGTCGTTCCCCGCCAGGGGTGTCCCCGGTCTTCAATGCTGCGTAGTGCCCCCTCCGCCGTCTCCGGGATCTTGGCCTGCTCCATCACCAGGTTTCGCCTCAGGTCGATAATCTTAGCCACGTGCTCAACGGCTACCGGGCATACCTGCTGGCAGGCACGGCAGGTAGTACAGGCCCAGATTACATCCTCGGTTATCACCCCGCCAATCGGTGGGGCTTCTTTCTTGCCCCCAACCAGGTCAGGCCCTACCTCCAGCAGGTGTTTCTTGAGGTCGTCAATCAGCTTCTTGGGGTTGAGCGCCTTGCCGCTGGCGGTTGCCGGACAGGCTTCCTGGCACTGGCCGTAGATAACGCAGGAATAGAGGTCTAAAAGCTGCTTGCGGGTGAAGTCGGTTATCTTTGAGACGCCGAAGGTCTCCTCTTTCTCCAGGTCTATGGGGCGCAGGGCGCCTTTGGGCGGCGGCGACTGTAAAAAGACATTAAACATACTGGCTATCATATGCAGGTAGCGGGAGTAGGCGATGAAGACCAGGACAAAGAGGACAAAGCCCCAGTGCGCCCAGAAGAAGGCGGTATTGGCCGCTTCAATCGAGCCTGGGCTGGCGCTGGCGAACAGGTTGCTTAAAGCATTGCTTATCGGGGGCAGGTGAGTGCCCAAGCCCACCGGGGCGTAGCCCAGGGCAATGCCCGTCGCTTCCTTAAACAGGTGGGTTAAGGGGTGGATAAACACCGTAACCAGAATGACCATAGCCTCAAAGGTCTGCTCCCCTTTAAGCCTCGGCGGGCGGACAACATAGCGGCGGATAATGGCCCATAAGGCGCCGAGCATAATAAAGGGGGCGGCTATATCCATGACCCAGGCATAGTAGAAGAAGAAGCGGGTATGTTCTAGGGTCTCGGAGAGACCGAAGCCACCACCGATGATGATAAATATCAAATAAAAGGGAATGTAGATAAAGAACCCCCAGGCCATAAAGACATGGCCCAGGCTGGCTCTATCCTTGGCCGTCAGGTTTTTAAGCTGGCACCATTGCCCCAGTACCCTGAAGGCGGTGTTGAATAGCCTCTTGACCATTTGCCCGAAGCCCCCCTGGCTTCGGCCGAGGGAAAGGTAGCGCCAAAGCTGATAAATGCGGCGCAGGAAGAGGCCCACGGCAATGGCGAAGAAGAGCCAGAAGATGACATACCCCGGGACTACTCCGTAGGTCAGACTGACCGGTGACATAATATCTCCTATCTAGTCCGAATGGACGGCAAAGCCCTAGCGCAGGCGGGTAACGGCAACAAAGATACCCAGCACAAGAGCTATTATATGATATATGATATTGACCGGTGTCGAGGGTAGCGCTCCGGAGAAAGAAACACCGGATAGAAAAGCAGTAAACCAGAGGCTGACCAGGTAGCTTATGACTACGGCGCTGCCACCGATAATGGCCAGGCCGGTGCCCCGCTTGCGGTTAGTCGCGAGGCTGGTCACGTCGCCGATGACATAGCCAGCGCCTGGAGCCAGCAGCAGATTGAGGGAGAAGAAAGGGACCACCCACTCTATCGCCCCCCAGGCAGCGCCAGAGACGATAGCCATGCCCAGTGCCGCCCCCACCGCCATCAGGTAATATCTGCGGGAAAGGCGAAAGGTAGGCAGTTTAGGTGAGCGGGCACAATCCGGGCATCTGGCCCCCACCGGCGTCTCCACCAGGCAGCGGGGGCATATCGGCTTGTCACACTTGCCGCACCGAAGGTCTGTTTCAACACCAGGGTGATAGCTGCATTTCATTGGCTTTAAGATTAGCCCTTCTTTTTTTCTTTTGGCTTCACCGGCTTGCGGTGTATCCAGGCTTCCCTATCCCTTATGTCACGGTCAAAAAGCAGGCGGTTGATAATCAGTTCCCCGGTAGGCACCGAAGCCGTAACCGAGGTTTTGGGCACGGTTAGTCGCCGGATAACCATTATCAGAAAAATGGCTAGAAATCCCCAGGTCATCTCTAGCGGTTTACCCGTTAGCCAGCTAACTAAAGGCCCAGTGGCGACACCAACCACCATTCCCATCGGCACGTTATGAACTATAAAGGCTCCGATGACGATGATAACCATAGCGGTGATCGTTTCCCAGGGCACAAGAGGGCCATTTATCACGGGGAAGATAAAGGCAACCCCCAGTGTGGTCAGCATCCCCCGCCCTCCGCTAAAACGAAGGAACAATGGCCAGTTGTGCCCGATAATCCCTAATAGACCTATGGCTACCTGCTGGTAGGTCTCCAGCCCTATCACCCTGGCTACCACCACCATCACCATCCCCTTAACTAAATCAAAGATAATCACCGCCAGAAATATCCATCTGGAGGTTTGTCTCCTTATGTTGGTGGCGCCGACATTGCCACTGCCGTATTTCCTGATGTCTACCCCCCGCGACCACCTGGCGGCTAGATAGGCAGCTGGAATTGAGCCCAGAAGATAGGCACCGACCAGTAATAAGACAAACTCAGTGACCATGAGCTCTCCTCAAAATATAAGGTTTGGGTTTCTCTGTTTTGCCAGGGCGATGAGCCGCTCGGCTGATTCTAGGGGCACCTCGGCGCCACCAATAGCCGTCTCGCTAGCCGGCTCCAGGCCATGATAATCGCTGCCACCGGTGGCGATAAGACCATGCTTACGGGCTAGCCCCACCAGCCGCTTGATTTCTTGGGTGCTATAGCCGTCGTAGTAGGCTTCAATGCCGACAAGCCCGGCTGGTTTCAGCTCTTTTATCATCGCCTCCGGCTCGCCGGCGGTTGTGGGGTGAGCCAGCACCGCCAGCCCTCTGGCTTTAATTATTATAGCCACGGCCTCGGCAGGGGTCATCTTTTCCCGCTCCACATAAGCCGGGCGGTCTCGACCTATATATTCGGTGAATGCCTCTTTGAACGAGGCGATATAACCCTCCTCCAGCATGGCTTGAGCAATATGGGGACGCCCGATAGGGCTACCGCCGGCTATCTCCTGGACTCGCTGCCAGTCGATGGGCATGCCCAGCTTTTCCAGTTTAGCCACCATCCCCCGGGCTCTATTTAGGCGGGAATTTCTAAATCTATCCAGGGCTGCCCCCAGTTCTGGGTCGGTAGGCTCTATGAAGTAGCCCAGGATGTGGACCTCGCCACCAAGGGTATCGGTGCTGATTTCAACAGCGGGTATGACCTTTACTTGGGGGAATCCTTTAGCCGCCTCTTGTGCCTGGGCAATCCCGCCTACGGTGTCGTGGTCAGCCAGGGCGATATAGGTTAGCCCCCGCCCCGCCGCCTCGCGGACAACATCTGCCGGCTTGAGCCGGCCGTCAGAGGCGGTGGAGTGTATGTGGAGGTCAACCCGGCTCAAGGCTACTCCACCTCCCGGTAGATTCGCTGGATGCTTGTTGCCCTGGCCGTGTCATTATCTATCTCCACCATTACCGCGTTAAGGGCAGCTTTCCCCTTGCCCACGGACAGGTGGTAGGGCATGGCGGTGAGAAAGCGCTGAATTACTTCCTCAGTGTCATCGCCGATGACCGAGTCCAGCGGACCGCACATGCCGATATCGGTGACGTAGGCAGTGCCCTGGGGAAGAATCTGGGTATCAATTGTTCCCACGTGGGTGTGAGTGCCGAGCACGGCGCTGACCCGCCCGTCCAAGTATCTGCCCAGGGCTACCTTCTCCGAGGTTGCCTCGGCGTGGAAATCAACAATGACGATTGGCTGCTTAATCTCGGCTAGCAGCTGGTCCATAGCCCTGAACGGGCAATCGAAGTCGCCGATGAAGGTTCTGCCCAGCAGATTGACCACCACTGCCTGGCCAATGGCTATATAGCCCCTGCCCGGCACCCCCGGGGGGTAATTTAAGGGGCGGAGGATGGGCATTTTGCCATCAAGGTGGGGGATAATCTCCTTCTGGGCCCATATGTGGTTACCCGAGGTCAGGACATCAATGCCGCTAGAGAGCAGCTCCTTGGCGGTGGCTGGGGTCAGCCCTATGCCGCCGGCGGCATTCTCGCCGTTGGCTATAACCAGGTCTAGGCCGTATTGCTGGCGGAGGCCTGGTAGGAGCTGGCTTATCGCCCTCCTGCCCGGCCTGCCCACTATATCGCCTATGGCTAATATCAGCACTGGCTTTCTTCCTTCAAAGTTACCCTTCCCGACCCCGGGAATTATTTAGCGTAATCTACAGCTCTGGTCTCCCTGAGCACGGTAACCTTTATCTGCCCCGGGTATTCCAGTCCCTCTTCTATCTTCTTAACGATGTCTCGGGCCAGCCTCATTGCCCCCAGGTCGTCAATCTCTTCGGGTTTAACCAGGATACGAATTTCTCTGCCGGCTTGAATAGCGTAGGACTTCTCTACCCCCTTGAAGCCATTGGCTATGTCCTCCAGCTCCTTAAGCCGCTTGAGATAGTGTTCCAGGGACTCTCGTCTGGCTCCAGGCCGGGCGCTGCTGATAGCGTCAGCCGCGGCGACAATAAAACCCCAGATGCTGGTGGTATTGGTCTCAAAGTGGTGCTCAGCGATGCCCTGGGCTACCTCGGGGGATTTATCCCATTGTCTAACCAGCTCAGCCCCGATGCCAGCGTGGGAGCCTTCTACCTCCCTGTCGACCGCTTTGCCGAGGTCATGGAGCAGCCCCGTTTTCTTGGCCAGGCCAATATTGACTTCCAGTTCCCCGGCAATCATGCCGGCGAGATTGGCAGTCTCAATGGAATGGGCTAAAACATTCTGTCCATAGCTGGTGCGGTACTTAAGGCGCCCCAGCAGCTTGAGTATCTCCGGGCGCAGCCCGTGCACCCCCACCTGGTAGGCTGCCTGCTCTCCGGCGCTAAAGATGGTCGCCTCCACCTCCTCCTTGGTCTTAGCTACCACCTCTTCAATGCGGGCCGGGTGGATACGGCCGTCGATGATAAGCTTGGTTAAAGCCAGGCGGGCTATCTCCCGCCGCACCGGGTCAAAGCTGGATAGGGTCACTGCCTCCGGGGTATCATCAACAATCAGGTCAACCCCGGTAGCCTGCTCCAGAGCTCTGATATTACGTCCTTCTCGCCCAATAAGCCGCCCCTTCATCTCGTCGCTGGGAAGGGGAACAGAAGCCACCGTTGTTTCCGATACTATCTCAGAGGCGCAACGCTGTATTGCCTGTGACAGGATATCTTGGGCTTTCCTATCGGCTTCCTCTTTAAGCTGGGCTTCCCATTCCCGCAGGCGTCGCGAGGTTTCATCCTGCAACTCAGTCTCTATGGTATCAAGGAAGATTTGTTTTGCCTCGGCGGTGGTCATGCCCGAAATCTTCTCCAGTTGCTTTAACTGCCGGTTTCTAATCTCCCCGAGTTCATTGCGGATAGAGGCCGCCTCCTTTTCCTTGTTGGTCAGGTTGCGCTCACGTTGCTCCACACCTTCCAGCTTGTGCTCCAGGCTCTCCGTCTTTTGCGAAAGGCGGTTTTCCTGGCGCTGTAGTTCGGCGCGCCGTTCCCGGTATTCGGCATCGGTAGTTGCCTTGAGTTTATCCATCTCCTTTTTGGCCTCAGCCAGCATTTTCTTGGACTCTTCCGTGGCTTCAGCCGTTATTTTGGAGGCTCTCCTCTGGGCAAGGTGAATCTGGCGGTTTACCATCATCCTCCTGAAGAGGAAGATGGCCATGCCGCCGAAGACTACGCCGATGACGAAGCTAAAGAAAACAGCTAATATTGGTCCTACTCCCGTTACTCCCATTTTTCACCCCCTTTTATTGATGTCTTTAAAAAGCCTCTTCCGGGAATAGGTTATAGATAGCTAATACTAACCACTTTGCCTCTTTGTGGTCAAGGTAATAGGCTACCCACACCTATTCCCCCCTCTCCTGCCATACCCTTTTTACCGTGTTATTTATCACCCCATAATTAAAACCGCGGCGCTTGAGATATTCACCCAACCGGCGGCGAAAGCCCTGGTAATCGGCTGCGGCCAGACGGTGAGCTTTAGCCTTAGCTGCCCGATAGGCGCTATCTTCATCGTCAGCATCAGCCACCACCTGCTCTATGATGTCATCGGCTACTCCCTTTTGCCTTAGCTCCGACCTGGTCAGCCACTGGCTGCGCGGGCTGAACGACTGGCGGTTCTCCTGCCAGAATTGGGCAAAAGCCAGGTCATTCACCAGCCCTTGCTCCTTTAAGTTAGCCAGCACTGCCTCCACATTGTCAGCGTCAAAACCGCGCTGGCGAAGCCGCTGCCTTAGCTCAGCCTCGCTCCGCGGCCGGTAGCCGAGGTAGTGGCTGGCAGCCCCGAGGCAACGGTGGAAGAGGTCAGTCCCGGTCAGCGCTTCAATATCGCTTTCAGATAGCTCCCGCCCCACCCCCAGCCCCTCTTTTATCGCTACCTCAGCTTCCAGGCTGAAGGCAAACCTGCCGTCTAAGAATATATTCACCCGTTTCCCCCGCCTCCCATCGCGGATGGCGGTAACCTTTTTCATCGCCTTCCTCGTTACCCCCTTTTTAAAAGACATAAGGCTAAGGCACCAGCCTCAGCCTTATTTTTATATCGCCGGTTAAGTTATTCTGTTTTTTGAAGTACTCTTCGGACTATGGGTTATGGTTGGTGGCGGCTGAGGCTCTGACCTGCTGCTCAATCTCCTCAGCAAGGGCGGGATTCTGGCTTAAGTATTGTTTGGCATTCTCCCGACCTTGCCCCAGGCGAACATCACCATAGGAGAAAAAGGCGCCGGTCTTCTTCACTATCCCCAGCTCCATACCGAGGTCAATAAGATTGCCCTCTTGGCTTATCCCGTGGTCAAACATGATGTCAAACTGGGCACTCTTGAAAGGAGGGGCAATCTTATTCTTGACCACCTTAGCTCGCACCAGGTTACCGATGGCGACATCTCCCTGTTTGATGGTTTCGATGCGCCTTAAGTCTATCCGCACCGAGCTGTAGAACTTAAGAGCCCTGCCCCCTGGCGTCACCTCAGGGTTGCCAAAGACAATACCAACCTTCTCTCTTAACTGGTTGATGAATACCACTGCTGTGCCTGATTTACCGATGGCGGCGGCTAGTTTCCTTAAGGCTTGAGACATGAGGCGGGCTTGTAAGCCAACGTGAGCATCCCCCATCTGCCCCTCAATCTCAGCCTGGGGTACCAGGGCGGCGACACTATCAATCACGATGACATCAACGGCGCCGCTCCTGACCAGCGCCTCGGTGATCTCCAGAGCCTGCTCTCCGGTATCAGGTTGGGAGATGAGCAGCTCATTAATATTGACGCCGCAATTGGCAGCATAGGTAGGGTCCAGGGCGTGCTCGGCGTCAATATAGGCAGCCAACCCCTCTTTCTTTTGTGCTTCAGCAATAATATGTTGACCGAGGGTGGTTTTCCCTGACGCCTCAGGACCAAATATCTCGGTAACCCGTCCCCTGGGGATACCGCCAATGCCTAAGGCCAGGTCTAACGCCAGCGAGCCGCTGGGGATAGCCTTTACCTGTGTGGGCGGGGTCTCTCCCAGCTTCATCACTGAGCCTTTGCCAAACCGCTTCTCTATCTGGCTGATAGCCAGATCCAGCGCCCTCACTTTTTCTGTGGTCATGTTCGCCTAGTTTCATAATAGCACAGACACCCCCTCAAAACAAGACAGAATGTTCGTTTTATGGCCTGGCGGCACCTTGCTACTTCAGGTCTTGCGTCCCACCCAGCCCGCCCCAAAAGGGTTTTAGCCCTTATTACAACACTCCAAAAGTAAGGGGGGTTCAGCCTTCGAGGGTGGGTTAGGGTGGGACAAAGAGAATTCTTAAAAAGGGGGAGGGGCGAGGTCGAAGACTCTTCGAGGGGATAGGTTGCCCAAATCAAAAACTGGCCACCGGCGGAATTGAGCGCTTGTGTTCGCTTGAGGCTATCATCGACTCCAGCCTCTT
Organism: uncultured Dehalococcoidales bacterium; assembly: GCA_964597155.1. Classification (GTDB taxonomy): domain Bacteria; phylum Chloroflexota; class Dehalococcoidia; order Dehalococcoidales; family BS750m-G39; genus DUEC01. The sequence continues at coordinate 9,387 of CAZQXA010000014.1, read as the reverse complement.
TTTAAGCTCCGCCGATACCTCGCCGCCTGCCAGAAAGCGGTCAAGCTCATCGTAGCTAAAGCCCAGTTCCCCTTCGTCGGTTTGCCCTTCCCATAAGCCGGCTGATGGCGGCTTATCTATAATCGGCTGGGGGATGCCCAGAAAGCGGGCTAGCTCCTTTACCTCTCCTTTGAGCAGGTTGCCCAGGGGCTGGATATCAACTCCGCCATCGCCATATTTGGTGAAGTAGCCCACAGCCAGCTCATCCCGGTTGCCCGCCCCCACCACCAGGTATTTAAGCTGGTTGGCAAAGTAGTAGAGGGTGAGCATCCTTAATCTGGCTTTGATGTTGGCTTTAGCCAGGCGGCTGACATCAGGGGGTGTCCTTTCCTCGGGCAATACCTCAAGCAGGGCATCAAAAGCGGCATCAAGGACCACCGTCCTGGCGGGGATGGAGAACTTTTCCGAAACCATCCGGGCGTGCTCAGTATCCTTCTGGTTACTGTGGCAGGGCATAATCACAGCCAAGGTATTCTGGGGGAAGGCGCGCTGGCAGAGCACCGCCGCTACCGAGGAATCCAGCCCGCCGCTTAAGCCTATCACCACCCCCTTAACCCCGGCCGCCGCTACCCTCTCCCTTATCCAGGAGACCAGCTTATCGGCTAACTTTTCTGTGTTCACGGTTTTTTAAGTTGTTGCCCCAGGTTGCCAGTAGTATACTACCCTGTGGCTACCCAGTCAAAAGGGGGAACCGCCCGGTTTTTAGCGTATGTTTTATTTCCCACCCTCCCGCCCTACAGAGGCGGTGCCTCTAAAATTACCCCCGAAAGGTGGGGGGAATAGAGAGTAAAGAAGTGAAACCTCTTTGGGTGGGTATGGGAAGAAAAACACTGGTTTAAGAGGGGTGAGGTGGATAAAAATGCCAGACGCTGACCTTATTCTGCATAACGCCAATGTGATAACCATGGACCCGGCTCGCCCCGCTGCCGATCTGGTGGCAGTCAAGGGTAATAAGATTCGGCTGGTTGCCGCTGGTGACCGGCTGGGGGAGGTGAGGGGGGCTAAGACTAAAGTAATTGACTGCCAGGGAAAGGCCGTGGTTCCCGGCTTCAACGATGCCCACTGCCATATTTTCGGCTTTATCAGAAGGTTGCGCAGTATAGACCTCGGTCCGGCATCAGTCAGCTCTATTGCTGACATAAAGGCAGCCATCCGCCGCCAAGCCCAGGGTATTCCAGCAGGCAACTGGCTTACCGGCAGCGATTACAACGAGTTCTACCTGGCGGAGAAGCGGCACCCCAACCGCTTTGACCTGGACGAGGCGGCACCCCACCACCCCGTAGTCATCTTCCATCGCTCCCTGCATGCCTGCGTCCTCAATAGTATGGCGCTCTCCCTGGCGGGCATTACCAGCAAGACCCCGGAGCCGCCGGGGGCGCTTATTGAGCGGGAGCTTAGCACCGGGGAGCCCAGCGGTCTCCTCTTTGAGATGATGGGCTATCTCAGGGAGAAGGCGTTGCCCCCGCTGTCCACAGCAGAGTCAGCCGAAACTATCGCCCTGGTTAATGAACACTATCTATCTATGGGCATCACCTCGTTACAGGAGGCCTCAGCCGCCAACGATTATGCCCGCTGGCAGACGCTAAAGCGGTTTAAGGATAGCCGCCAGCTTGCCAGCCGGGTAGCGATGATGTTTGGTTTTGGAGCCTTACCTCAATTCCAAGAGAGAGGTCTAGCCTTTGGCTCTGGCGATGCCCAGCTGCGGCTGGGCGGGGTAAAGATAGTGCTTAACGAGACCAGGGGAAATCTAGAACCGCCGCTGGCTGAGTTAGAGAAGCAGGCGTTAGATATTCACCAGGCGGGTTTTCAGCTAGCCATCCACTGCGTTGAGCCGGGCACGGTGGAGGCAGCCATCGCTGCCCTGGAGCATATTGCCAGCCAGTCTTCATTGGTCGGGCGGCGCCACCGCCTGGAGCACTGCTCCGAGTGTCCGCCCCAGTTGTTGGAGCGGCTAAGAAAGCTTGAAGCGATGGTGGTCACCCAGCCCCCATTTATCTACCGCAGCGGCCAGAGGTATCTAGCCACCATCCCCCCAAAGCGGCAGCGGTGGCTACACCGGATTAGGTCTTTTCTTGACGCCGGGCTGGTGGTGGCTGGCAGCTCGGACTGGCCGGTAGCCCCGGATAACCCCTTGGTCGGCATCTATGCCGCCGTCACCCGCAGGGCGCAGTCGGGGCAGGAGCTGTTACCTGAGGAGAAAGTCTCCGTCCAACAGGCATTAGCTATGTATACCGCTAGCGCTGCCTACGCCTCGTTTGAGGAGGATAGCAAAGGCTCCATCGCCGGGGGCAAGCTGGCCGACATGGTGGTTTTAAGCGCCGACCCCTTGCTGTCGCTCCCGGAGCAGCTCAAGGATATTAAGGTGGAGATGACCATTATCGACGGCAGGGTAGTCTGGGAAGCTTGACCGGTGTCTTAAGATAAAAGTAAACTTGAATTAGAGGCAAACGATGTCAGCTCTTCCCCGAAGGACCGGAATTGCCAATCTGCCCCTTCATTATGGCCGGGTGCCCCCCTGGCTCTTTGACCGTATGGTCAAGCTATCCAGGGAGATTACCATTGCTATTGTCTCTGACTTCGGCCCCGAGGAGATGCTGCGGCGGCTGTCCCACCCCTACTGGTTTCAAGCCTTCGGCTGCATCCTGGGCTACGACTGGCATTCCAGCGGCGTCACCACCACCCTCTGCGGTGCGCTTAAAGAGGGGCTTAGGGGCCTGGAACGGGACCTGGGTCTTTTTGTCGCCGGCGGCAAGGGCAAGACCTCACGGCGAACGCCGGAAGAAATAGAGCGCTGGGGCGAATGGCTTTCGCTTAACCCGGTGCCTTTGGTCTACGCCAGCCGGATGTCGGCCAAGGTGGATAGCTCAGCGGTCCAGGACGGCTACCAGCTCTATCATCACAGCTTCCTCTTTACTCGTAGCGGCTCGTGGGCGGTTATCCAGCAGGGGATGAACGAGACTTCCCGCTATGCCCGCCGCTATCACTGGCTGGGGGAGCAGGTCTCAAACTTCGTCGACGAGCCCCACTCGGCGGTGCTCTCGGAAGCGAGGGGGCAGGCGCTGAACCTGGTGGCTCATGAGAGCGACCCCGCCCGAACCACCATCGCCGATATCGCCGTTAGTCAAAAGCCCTACCAAATCCTTGCCGAGCTCAAGAAAATAAAGACCCTGGACTTGCCTCGCCGCCACTACCTCACCACCCAAGACCTCCACCCCGATAGCCTGAGCCGCATTATCTTGAGCACCTATGAGCGCCAGCCCAAAGACTTTGAGCAGTTGCTGGGGTTACCGGGGGTGGGGGCCAAGACCATCCGTGCCTTGAGCCTTATTTCCGAGCTTGTCTACGGGGTTGCCCCCAGCTACCGCGACCCCGCCCGCTACAGCTTCGCCCACGGCGGCAAGGACGGCATCCCCTACCCCGTGGATAGAGAGACCTACGACCAGTCCATTGAGCTGTTGCGCAAAGCTATTAACCGGGCTAAACTGGGAATAAAAGAGAAGAACGAGGCGGAGGGGAGATTAAATAGGGTATTAAAGTGAAAGACGAAAAGGTAATCAAAAGCCCGGACACAGAAAGAAAGGATAGAGTCCCGCCGGGTCAGAAGCTCACCGAGAAGTGGCCCGCCCTTCACTACGGCTCGGTGCCCAAAATTGATATCTCAAAGTGGGAATTTAATATCTTCGGGCTGGTGGAGAAGGAGCGAAGGCTCAGCTATCAGGAGTTTACGGCGCTGCCCCAGGTGAAAGTATCCTCCGATATCCACTGCGTCACCGGCTGGTCAATGCTGGACAATCTCTGGGAGGGGGTGGGCACCAGCGTAATACGAGAGCTGGTCCATATCCTCCCCCAAGCCGGATTCGTCATGGTGCACTCTTTCGGTGGCTTTACCACCAATCTTTCCTTAAACGATTTCTTCCAGCCCGACGTCCTCTTTGCCATCAAGCACAACGGCCAGCCGCTGACACGAGAGCACGGCTATCCGCTGAGGCTGGTGGTGCCCCGGCTCTATTTCTGGAAGAGCGCCAAGTGGGCAAGCGGCGTTGAATTCATGGAAGAGGATAAGCCCGGTTTTTGGGAATCTTATGGCTACCACAATCGCGGCGACCCCTGGAAAGAGGAGAGGTACAGCCGTTAGGCTTTAGACCGCTTAACTTGCTTAATATTTTCCTTAGTTTTTGCTATGCCTTCGGCGGCGCCGATTTCCTCAAATATCTTTAAAGCTAGCTGGTAATGCTTCAGCGCCTTGCCCAGCTCACCTTTCATTACATACACATTACCCATGTTGCCCAGTTGGCTGGCTTCCCCCTCCCGATTGCCTATCTCCCTGGCAATCTTCAGGGCTAGCTGGAAATGCTCCAGCGCCTTATTCAGCTCACCTTTTATCCCATACACAATTCCCATGTTGCCCAGTTGGTTGGCTTCGCCCTGCCGATAACCTATCTCCCTGTGAATCTTAAGGGCTAGCTGGTAATGCTCCAGCGCCTTTCCCAGCTCACCTTTTATTCTATACGCGATCCCCATGTTGCCCAGGTCGTCGGCTTCACCATAACGCTGGCCTATCTCCTGGTCTATTTTAAGGGCTTGCTGGTAATGCTCCAGCGCCTTTTCCAGCTCACCTTTTATTGAATACACAATTCCCATGTTGCCCAGGTCGTCGGCCTCCCCTTCCCGCTGGCCTATCTCCCTGTCTATCTTCAAGGCTAGCTGGAATTGCTCCAGCGCCTTTTCCAGCTCACCTTTTATTCTATACACATTTCCCAGGTTGCCCAGGGCGTTGGCTTCCCCCTGCCGATAGCCTATTTCCGTGTCAATCTTCAGGGCTTGCTGGTGATGCTCCAGCGCCTTGTCCAGCTCACCTTTTATTTGATACACAATTCCCATGTTGCCCAGGGCGCTGGCTTCACCCTCCCGCTGGCCTATCTCCCTGTGAATCTTAAGGGCTAGCTGGTAATGCTCCAGCGCCTTTCCCAGCTCACCTTTTGTTTGATACACAATTCCCATGTTGCCCAGGGCGCTTGACAGCCCCTCCTTGTCGTTAGATTTCCTGGCAATTGCTTCTGCTTCCTTATAGCTTTCCTCCGCCTCAGTCAAACGGCTTACTGACCAAAAGCAGTTACCAATAAGGATAAGCAGGGCTGCCTTTTCACTTTGTTCTGTACTGCTTACAAGACACTCGCGGAAAAAGCCAATGGCTTCATCGTATTTGTAATTCTGCATCGCCTTCAGCCCTGAGCGCAGTAATTTTCGTCGTTTCTTTTCGCGTATCTCCGGCAGACCATCAATATACAGGTCGAATTTTTTACTTAAATCATCAAAACTATCTTTTAACTCCCTGCTCGCTCTTGAATCTTTTCTCCTAAAATGAAGTACAAGAAGCACACTTACAACACTGGCAATTGTACCTATTATTGTTAGCGTTATTATTAGTGTCCCCATATCTTCACCTGCGTTTGGCAGTCCTTTTTCTACTTGATATTATATACCATGAAATGCCATTTACTTTTTTACTCAAATCCTCCAACCTATCTTTTAACTCCCTGCTTGTCTTCGCATCTTTTCTCCACTGTATTATTTGCCTAATGCCAACGTATGCACCAAATATTGCGAGAGGCACACCTATAACACCAGCAATTACACCTATTATTGTTAGTATCTCCCATGTATCCAACTGCATTTGGCAATCCCTCTAGAGTGCTGCCCTTTTTCTATATATTATATACCCTCCCCCCACCCCGCCCAGAATCACCGCCATGCCGGCTGTCCCCAGGGCGCAGAAAAGGGCGGCATCGTAGAAAAATTCCTCGGTAAAGAGCAGGAGCATATAGCCCTCCGCCGACCAGAACTCGTTGGAGAAGAAGAGCAGGTGGAAATTCCAGAAGAGGCGGTCAAAGCCGAGCAGTGTCCCCACCCCCAGCGCCAGCATCAGGACCAGGGTGATGCCGCCCCCGATAACCAACCCCCAGGCCAACCGCCGCCAGTATCTTCTCCTCCGCCAGAATAAACTGATGGCGGCGTAAGCCAGGCAGTAAGCCAGCGTTCCGCCTAACAGCCAGTAGTCCAGCCGAACCAGCCCTTTTACATCCTTGAAGTGGATGGTTTCCTCCGGCGTAAATAGCTGGGAAGGCTCGCCGTCTTTTATGACGGTGATGCTGAGGTACTCCTCACCGGAGTTGAAATAGCCGATTATCTCGTCGGCTATTTCTTCCAGGTTAAACTCGGCCAGCGCCGGCGTCTGGGTCAGGCTGTATTTCTCAAAGCCGTAGTTATATAGCCAGTGGCTGTTTATCGCCCAGCACAGGCTGGCGGTGAGCAGCAGGATAGGCAGGCATAGTATAAATAGCCACTTAGCGATAATGCCTAAGATTTTCAGTTTCATTATGTTAAAGATTTTACACCGTTGAGGTTAAAAAGAATAGGCTTATCTCTTAAAAACATATTCCCAAAAACCGCCCCTGTTGTTATAATGAGTCAGAGCCATGTTCAGCCACCTTCATGTCCATACCGAATATAGCCTGCTTGACGGTATGTGCCGCATCCCCCATCTGGTGGAGCGCACCAAAGAACTGGGTATGGACAGCCTGGCCATAACCGACCACGGGGTTATGTATGGCGCTATTGAGTTCTACCTTGCCGCCAGGGAGGCGGGCATCAAGCCCATCATCGGCTGTGAGGTCTATTTCACCCCCGGCAGCCGTTTTAACCGCAATGCCAGCGATAAGAGTAACTACCACCTCATTCTACTGGCTAAAAATCAGGGCGGTTACCGCAATCTAATCCAGCTCGTCACCAAGGCGCACTTAGAAGGTTTTTATTACAAGCCCAGGGTGGATAGGGAGCTTCTGGAGCAGTACCATGAGGGGCTTATTGCTTTAAGCGGCTGCCTGGTCGGTGAGGTCCCCCGCCTTGTTCTGGAGGGGCGGCTCGAGGAGGCAAAACAGGCTGCCCTCTGGTATAAGCAGACCTTCGGCGATTTCTATCTGGAGATACAGCGCCACCCCATCCTCGAGCTGGAGCAGATAAACCAGGGGCTCATCGCCATGAGCCAGGAGCTGGATATACCGCTGGTGGCGACCAACGATATCCACTATGTCAATCAGGAGGACGCCTCAGCCCAGGACCTGCTGCTCTGTATCGGCACCAACTCCTCAATCTATGACCAGAAGAGAATAAAGATGGCTGGCGACTTCTATTACCTCAAGAGCCCCGAGGAGATGGACGCACTTTACCGGGATATTCCTCAGGCGCTGGAGAACACCCAGCGCATTGCCGATATGTGCAGCTTGAAGCTTGAGTTTGGCCGCCTCCACCTCCCCGAGGTAGACCTGCCTGAGGGTAAGACTGCCGACCAGTTCCTGGCCGAACTCTGTTATCAGAGCCTGCCTCAATACTACCCTAGCCCCACCCCGGAGATAAAAGAGCGGCTTGACTACGAGCTGGAGGTGATAAAGCAGACCCAGTTTGCCAATTACCTCCTGGTTGTCTGGGACATCATCTCCTTCGCCAAGAAGCAGAACATCCTGTTCGGGGTCAGGGGCAGCGCTGCCGCCAGCATTATCCTCCGTTGCCTGGGCATCACCGAGGTTGACCCTCTGGAGAACAGGCTGGTCTTTGAGCGCTTTCTCAACCTGGAGCGCAAGGAGATGCCCGATATCGATTTAGATTTTGAGGACGCCCGCCGTGACGAGGTCATCTCTTATGTCTCCCAGAAATACGGCCAGGACCATGTTGCCCAGATTATTACCTTCGGCACCCTGGGCGCCAGGGCTGCCCTCAGGGATGTCGGTCGGGCACTGGGCATGCCCTACAGCGATGTTGACCGCATCGCCCGGCTGGTTCCCTTCCGGCCGGGAATGACCCTGGAAAGGGCATTGGCTGAAAATAGCGAACTGCGCACTATCTATCAAGATGATAAAATCATCCGCAACCTGGTTGATTCCGCCCGCCGGCTGGAGGGTGTTGCCCGCCATGCCAGCACCCACGCCGCCGGCGTGGTTATCTCCAAACAGCCCCTCACCAGCCATGTCCCCCTGCAGCGGGCGAGCCGGGGCGATGGTGAGGCGACTACGGTTATGACCCAGTTTACCATGGAGGACATTGCCCGTATCGGGCTGCTCAAGATGGACTTTCTTGGGCTGGCTAACCTGACCATTCTGGGCAAGGCCAAAGAGATTATCGGCCAGAGCCGCGGCGTTGAGATTGACTTACACCATATCCCCATGGATGACGGCAAGACTTTTGCCCTCTTATCTTCGGGTGAGACGGCGGGCGTCTTTCAGCTGGAGGGGGCGGGTATGCGCCGCTATATCAAGGAGCTTAAACCCACCACCTTCGGCGATATCGCCGCCATGATAGCCCTCTACCGCCCCGGTCCTATGGAGCACATTCCCACCTTTATCAAAGCCAAGCATGGCCTTGAGCCTATCCACTACCCCCACCCAGCGCTGACCAGCATATTAGAAGAGACCTACGGGGTGATTGTCTATCAGGAACAGGTATTGTTCATTGTCCAGGCGCTGGCTGGCTACAGCCTGGGGCAGGCCGATATCTTCCGCAAGGCGATGGGCAAGAAGATTGCCGCCGTTATGCAGAAAGAAAAGCGCAATTTTGTTGCCGGTGCCAGGGAGATGGGCTATTCTGCCGATATCGCCAGCGAGGTTTTCGCCCTTATTGAGCCCTTCGCCGGCTACGCCTTCAATAAGGCGCACAGCTTCAGCTATGCCCTCATCGCCTATCAGACGGCCTATCTCAAGGCGAACTACCCGGCAGAGTATATCACTGCCTTCCTCATTACCCATTACGACCAGTTGGAGAAGGTGGCGACAGCGGTCGCCGAGTGCCGCCGTCTGGGTATTACCGTCTTACCCCCGGATATAAACCGGAGCCTGACCAGCTTTTCTATAGAGGGGGGTGGTGATGGCCAGGCCTCCGCCATCCGCTTTGGGCTGACGGCAATTAAGAATGTGGGGCTGGGGGCGGTGGAGCCTCTGGTTATCGAGCGCCAGAAGGGCGGCGAGTTCAAGTCCCTTGAAGACCTCTGCCGCCGTGCCGACTTAAGCGGGGTGAACCGGCGGGCTCTGGAGAGCCTGATTAAAGCTGGAGCCCTGGACTGCCTGGGCGACCGTGGCACCCTGCTCCACAACATCGGGCGAATTATGGCTCTGGCGCAGCGGGAGCAGCACCTGCGCCAGACAGGTCAGTCCACCATGTTTGACCTCTGGGGTGAGGGGGTGCCCGCCCCCCTGCCCAGCCTCGACCTGGAGGCCGCCACTCTCTTGGTCAAGGAGAAGCTGGCCTGGGAGAGGGAGCTGATGGGGGTATACCTCTCGGAGCATCCCTTCGCCGCCTTTG
>CAZQXA010000013.1:13988-18111 GCA_964597155.1 uncultured Dehalococcoidales bacterium | reverse complement strand
GTGGTTGTGGGACCGGTGCCGCTGCCTACCCGTATCCAGAAGTTCAGCGTTATCCGCTCCCCCTTTATCGATAAGGACTCGCAGGAGCAGTTTGAGATCAGGACGCATAAGCGCCTGATTGATATCGTGGAGATGACGTCCAAGACCATAGACGCCTTAAGCAGCCTGAATCTACCGGCTGGGGTGGAAATAGATATCAAGTCGTGAGGGTTTTTAAAGTTATGATTCAAGGTATAATTGGTCGAAAGTTGGGCATGGGGCAGGTATTCGCCGAAAATGGGACGGTTGAGGCAGTAACCGCTATTGAGGCTGGCCCCTGCGTTGTCACCCAGATTAAGACCAGAGATAAAGAAGGCTATAACGCTGCCCAGCTTGGCTTTGGCCAAGCTAAACGCTTGAACTCCCCCAAGAGGGGGCATCTCAAGAAGCTGGGGCAGTTTAAATATCTTCGTGAATTCAGGGTGGCTGATACCAAGACAATTAAAGTTGGAGATAAGGTTGACGTGGGGCTGTTCAAGGAGGGCGAACTGGTTGATATTTGCGGGGTGTCCAAGGGCAAGGGCTTTGCCGGGGTGGTGAAACGGTATCACTTTGCCGGCGGGCCCAAGACCCACGGGCAATCTGACCGCCACCGCGCCCCGGGCTCGATAGGGGCTACTACCTCGCCGGGCCGGGTACTCAAGGGCAAGCGGATGGCAGGACATATGGGTAGTGACCGGGTGACGGTCCGTCACCTGCAGGTATATAAGGCTGACCCGGAGCGCAACCTGTTGCTGATTAAGGGAGCCGTTCCCGGAGCCAAGAACGGGCTGCTGCTGATAGAGAAATTGGGGGGAAGTTAAAGTGGAAGTCCCGGTTTATAGCACCAGCGGCCAGGTGGTCAAAAATATTAAGGTGAGCGACAGCGTTTTTGCCGTGCCCTTTAACCAGGCGGTGGTGCACCAGGCACTGACCAGGCAGCGGGCGAATGCCCGCCAGGGAACGTCCAGCACCAAAACTCGCGGTGAGGTCACTGGCAGTGGTAAAAAGCTATTCCGCCAGAAGCACACCGGACAAGCCCGGGCGGGCAGCCGAAGGTCGCCACTGCGCCGTGGGGGCGGTATCATTTTTGGGCCTAAGCCAAGGAGCTACCGCCAAGCCATGCCCAAAAAGATGCACCGGCTGGCAATAAGGTGTGCCCTATCGGCTAAGGCCAGGGATGAGGAGCTGAAGGTTTTGGAGGAAATCAAACTGAAGCAACCCAAGACCAAAGATATGGCCGGGGTTCTGGCGGCGCTGGGGGTGGACTCCTCAGCCCTTATCGTTACCGGTGAGTCGGAAGAAAATGTATATAAGTCAGCTCGCAATCTGGCGGGGGTTAAGACCATGCCGGCCAGTATTTTGAGTGTGGCTGACATTCTTTCCTATAAGATGTTATTGATGACCGAGACGGCGGTGCGCAAGGCAGAAAATATCTGGGGAGGCGGCAATGAATCCGTATGAGGTCTTGCGCCGTCCCCTGGTAACGGAGAAGAATACCGCCATTTTGGCTCCCGCTGGCAAATATGCCTTTGAGGTAGCTACCGGGGCTAATAAGGAACAGGTTAAACAGGCGGTGGAGAAGGCGTTTAAGGTCAGTGTCACCCGGGTTAACATGATGACGGTGCTGGGCAAGGGGCGGAGGATGCGGGGAAGGGTGGTGATGACCCCCTTCTGGAAAAAGGCCGTGGTCACCCTAAAGCCCGGGGACAAGATAGAGCTGTTTGAAGGTGTTTAGTACTTTGCGGAGGTTTGAGTGGCACTAAAACAATATCGTCCAACCTCTCCCGGCAGGCGGGGTATGAGCGGCTTAACCTTTGAGGAAATAACTAAGGCTAAGCCGGAGAAATCGTTGCTTCTGCCCCTCAAGAGGAAGGCTGGACGTAGTAATCAGGGAAAGATAACCGTCCGCCACCGTGGCGGCGGAGCCAAGCGCCGATTGCGCTTGCTGGACTTTAAGCGCGATAAGATTGGCATCCCGGGCAGGGTGGCCGCCATTGAATACGACCCCAACCGCTCGGCTAATATTGCCCTCATCTACTATGCCGATGGGGAGAAGCGTTATATCCTGGCCCCTGCCGAGCTTAGTGTTGGTGATAGCGTAAAGTCGGGCGGGGACGCCGAGGTGAAACCGGGCAATGCCCTGCCGATGAAACTAATCCCGGCCGGGACATTGATACATAATATCGAGCTTGAGGTGGGTAGGGGAGGGCAGCTGGTGCGGAGCGCCGGAGCCTCAGCTCAGCTAATGGCCAAGGAGGGCGAATACGCCCTGGTCAGGTTACCCTCCGGGGAGGTGCGGCGTATCAGTAGCCTTTGTTTGGCTACTGTCGGTCAGGTGGGCAATGCTGAGTATCGGGGGATTAATCTGGGTAAGGCGGGTAGAAAGCGGTGGTTAGGCTGGCGGCCCACGGTGAGGGGATCGGCGATGAACCCCAGAGACCATCCTCATGGTGGTGGAGAGGGCAGGTCCCCCATAGGCATGCCCGGGCCTAAAACACCCTGGGGGAAGCCGGCTTTAGGCTATAGAACTCGCAAGCCAAAGGCTTCAGATAAGATGATTGTCAAGCGTAGAGGGAAGTAAATAATGTCGAGGTCAACGAAGAAGGGTCCTGCCTACGATGCCAAGCTACTCAAGAGAGTGGAGGCACTGAGCAGCTCCGGTGAGAAGGCGGTAATAAAGACCTGGTCGCGCTGGTCGACCATCATGCCCCAGATGGTGGGCTTTACCATTGGCGTCCATGATGGTCGGCGGCATGTGCCCATCTTCATCACCGAAAATATGGTGGGGCACAAACTGGGCGAGTTCGCCCAGACCCGAACCTTCAGGGGACACTCCTCCAGGGGAGAGAAAACTACCCCGTAAGAAAGAGACTTTAGAGATAGATATGGAAGTAAGGGCAGTAGCTAAAGATACCGGCATATCGCCGCGCAAGGTGCGCCTGCTGGTAGACATGGTGCGGGGCAAGAGAGTGGCTGAGGCGCTCTCTCTGCTTCAGTTTGCCCCGACGCCGACGGCTAAAGTGGTAGCCAAGGTGGTGAAATCAGCGGTGGCTAATGCTGAGAATAATTTTCAGATGGACCCGGCGGGTTTAAGGATTGTCAGCATCTTTGCCGATGAAGCCAGGACGGCTAAGAGGTTCCGCCCGCGGGCGCGGGGACAAGTCAGTCCTATTCTTAAGCGCTCTAGCCATATAACGGTAATCGTTGCCGAGGAGGAGGCTTAATTGGGTCATAAGGTTCATCCTTTCGGCTTCAGACTTGGAATCATACGCAACTGGCAGGCTAGGTGGTTTGCCGAGAAGAACTATGTGGAATTCCTGCAGGAAGACCTCAAGCTTCGACGGGCTATTGACACTGGCTATACTGACGCCGGTATCTCCCTGGTGGAGATTGACCGCCAGGCGAATAAGGTATCGGTAAATGTCCATACCGCTCGACCCGGCGTTGTCATCGGGAGGGGGGGACAGCGAGTCGATGAAATGAGGTCTCATCTCGAGGAGCTCATCGGCAAGAGGATTCAGTTGAGCATCCTGGAGATTCAACAGCCTGAACTTGACGCCTTTCTGGTAGCTAGGGCGGTAGCTGAGCAGATTGAGCATCGTATTGCTTTCCGCAGGGCGATGAAGCAAGCCATGTTTCGCACCATGCAGGCCGGGGCTAAGGGAATGAGAATCAGTTGTGCCGGCAGACTGGGGGGTGCTGAGATAGCCCGCCGTGAGGTTATGCATCAGGGGCAGGTGCCTTTGCATACGCTGCGGGCTGATATTGATTACGGGTTTACCGAGGCTCGTACCACCCTGGGCCGGATTGGAGTTAAGGTCTGGATTTACCGGGGTGATATTCTGCCCGAGCCTAGCCTGCCGGAGGTTGAGGAGGAGCCTGCTGAGCTAGAAGCCGCGGGCGCGGTGGCTACCAAGCCCCCCGCCCCTCCCGAAGCGGCCGAAAAACCGGCTGAACCAGAAGGGGAAGCAGAAGCCGTAGCCGAGGCAAAGCCGAAGGAGAAGAGGGTGGAAGCGGTGGCTGAAGCAAAGCTGGAGGAGAAGGTGGAAGCGGTGGCTGAAGTAAAGCCGGAGAAGAAAGCTCCAGCGGCGGCGAAGAAGGC
>CAZQXA010000013.1:0-13888 GCA_964597155.1 uncultured Dehalococcoidales bacterium | reverse complement strand
GTAGCCGAGGCAAAGCCGAAGAAGAAAGCTCCGGCGGCCAAGAAGAAGGCTGCTGAGGCAAAGCCGAAGAAGGAAGCTCCAGTGGTGGAGGAGAAAACTCCAAAGCGGAAGACAAAGAAGACTTCCAAGGCAAAGCCGCCGGAAGCTAAAGAATAGGAGATAGATGTTACAGCCCAAGCGGGTGAAGTACCGCAAGAGCCATAAAGGGCACCGCCGGGGTCAAGCCCAGGCGGGGAATAACATTGATTTTGGCGATTTTGGCCTGCAGGCGATGGAATCGGCCTGGCTTACCAGCCGGCAGATTGAAGCGGCACGGCGGGCTATCACTCGTTACATTCGTCGTGGCGGCAACGTCTGGGTCCGCATCTTCCCCGATAAACCGGTGACGGCTAAGCCGGCGGAGACCCGTATGGGTGGGGGTAAGGGTCCCCCCGACCATTGGGTGGCGGTGGTTAAACCGGGGAGGATGCTCTTTGAAATGGGGGGAGTAAGCCAGCAGGTAGCTAAAGGCGCCATGCGCTTAGCTTCGTACAAGCTCCCCATAAGCACCAGATTTGTGGTCAGGGATACCGGCGTCGCCGTGGGCAGTGAGCAAGCCAGCGGGGGTGAATCAGGGTGAAGGTTGTCGAGATTAGAGCTCTGAGCAATGAGGAGCTGGCCAAGCGGCTGGGGGAAGCCCATCAGGAGCTTTTTAACCTCCGCTTTCGCTTGGCCACCAAGCAACTGGTAAACCACCGTGAACTCTCCCGGGTTAAAAAGGAGATCGCCCGGTTTAATACCATAATAAGGGAAAGAGAGCTGGGGGTAAGCTGATGTCTACGGAGGAAAAGCACAAAACCAGACTGGGGCAGGTGGTGAGCGATAAGATGGATAAGACGGTGGTGGTAGCGGTGCAAAGTCCTAAGCGCCACCCCTTATATAGGAAGACCATCAAGAGGGTGTTAAAGTATAAGGTTCATGATGAGAAAAATGAGTGCCGGGTGGGGGACAAGGTGAGAATTATAGAGACCCGTCCCCTCTCCCGGGAGAAGCGTTGGCGGGTGGTGGAGATAATAGCCAAGGGAGAGGTGGTGGAGATTTCGCCTGAGGAGATAACCAGGGAAGATTTAGCCAAGGTTGTACCTGAGAAAAAAGCGGAGAAGGTGGTAGCCGAGGTTAAGCCTGAAGAAGAGGCCAAGGAAGAAACCAAGGAGAAGACTAAAAAAGAGGAAACTAAAGTAAAGGCCAAGGAAAAGACCAAAAAAGAAGAAACTAAAGTAAAGGCCAAGAAAGAAGAAACCAAAGAGAAGGCCAAGGAAGAGACTAAAGGGCTGGAGTGATATGATTCAAGCCTATACTAGACTTAAAGCCGCTGATAACACTGGTGCCAAGGAGATTATGTGCATCAACGTCTTGGGTGGCACCAGGAAGAGATATGCCGGAGTGGGCGATATTATTGTCGCTTCGGTAAAGAAGGCGACCCCGAGGGGGGTGGTGAAGAAGGGGGAGGTGGTCCGGGCGGTTGTTATCCGTTGTGCCCAGCCCTACCGCCGCCCTGACGGCTCCTATGTCCGCTTTGACGAGAATGCCGCCGTCATTCTCACCGATAAGAATAACCCCAAAGGGACGAGAATATTTGGACCGGTAGCCAGGGAACTCCGAGACAAGAATTTTACCAAGATTATCTCTCTGGCGCCAGAGGTTTTATAAAGCAGTGAATATCAGAAAGAACGATACGGTGCTGGTTATTTCCGGCAAGGATAGGGGTAAGAAGGGCCGGGTGCGCTTTGCTTACCCGGATAAGAAGCGCCTGCTGGTGGAAGGCATTAACTTTGTCAAAAAGCATAGCCGGGCCCGGGGCGCCGTCAGACAGGCGGGCATAATCGAGCGGGAGGCGCCGATTCACATCTCCAATGTTATGCTGTTTTGTAGTAAGTGCGCTAAGCCGGCTCGGGTTGGCTCCCGTTTCCTGGCTGATGGCAAGAAGGTCCGGTTCTGTCGCGCTTGCGGTGAGGTGATTGATTAAATGTCAAGGCTCAAGGAAAGGTATAAGACCGAGGTTGTTCCCCGCCTGATGGAGCTTTTCGGCTACAAGAATGTAATGCAGGTGCCGCGCCTGGAGAAGGTGGTGCTTAATATCGGCCTGGGCGAGGCGATAGCCAATGCCAAGGCTCTGGAGGCGGCGGAGAAGGATATAGCCGATATTACGGGCCAGCACCCCATTATCACCCGTGCCAAGAAGTCCATTGCCGCCTTCAGGCTCCGAGCGGGGATGACCATCGGCATGAAGGTGACCCTGCGCCGGGAGCGCATGTATCACTTTTTTGATAAGCTGGTAAATATCGCCCTGCCCCGGATGCGAGAGTTTCACGGGGTTTCCCCCAAATCCTTTGACGGGCGGGGCAATTATACCCTGGGGCTCAAGGAACAGCTCGTCTTCCCCGAGATAGATTACGATAAAGTTGACAAGGTGCGGGGGCTGGAGGTATCAATCGGCACTACGGCTAAGACAGACGAGGAAGGCAGGCAACTGCTGGCATTACTGGGCATGCCCTTTACCACCGATTAAAACGGAGAGGAAATGGCTAAGAAGTCAAAGATTATAAAGTCGAAACGAGCGCCCAAATATAAGGTGCAGCAGCATAATCGCTGCTATCTGTGCGGCCGACCTAGAGCCTATATTCGTAAGTTTGGCTTATGCCGTATCTGTTTTCGTAAGTTAGCCCTTGCCGGGCAGATTCCCGGAGTAACAAAATCAAGCTGGTGAAGAGATATGACGCTCACTGACCCAATAGCCGATATGTTAACCAGGATACGCAATGCCATTATGGCCAGGCATGATTCGGTGCTTGTCCCGTCCTCAAAGCTCAAGCTGGATATTGCCCGCATCCTTAAAAGGGAGGGCTTCATCGTTGATTTTGAAGTGCTTAAAAGTAAGCCGCACCGGGAAATCAAGCTTCATATCAAGTATGATGATGAAAACAAGCCGGTGATTTCGGGACTGGAACGCGTCTCTAAGCCCGGACTGAGGGTGTATGTGGAGCGGGAAGAAATTCCCCGCCTTTATGGCGGTCTGGGTGTGGCTATCATTTCTACCTCCAGCGGTGTCATGAGCGGCAAGCAAGCCTGGCACAAGGGAATTGGCGGTGAATTTCTATGCTATGTATGGTAAATAATTATCAAGGTGATATAAATGTCTAGGGTGGGGCTGATGCCGATAGCGGTGCCACCCGGGGTACAGGTGAGCCTTAAAAAGGGGCTGGTCACGGTGAGCGGTCCTAAAGGGGAGCTTAGCCGCCGCTTCGACCCGGATATGGGTATTACCCTGGATAGTAACATCCTGAGGGTATCACGCCCCAGCGACAGCCGCCAGCACCGTTCCCTCCACGGCCTTACGCGGAGCCTTTTGGCTAATATGGTGCAGGGGGTAAGTAGCGGCTTTGGCAAGGAGCTGGAGATAGTCGGCGTGGGCTATCGGGCGGAAAAGAGCGGAGATAAGCTGGTGCTTCGCATCGGCTTTTCCCACCCGGTAGAGGTAACTCCCCTGCCCGGAATCTCCCTGGATGTTGAGGGAGGAAATCGCATCAAGGTTAGCGGTATTGATAAGGAAGTGGTGGGCGAGATGGCTGCCGAGATTCGGGCTATTCGCCCGCCGGATGCCTATAAGGGTAAGGGTATTAGATATGCCGGAGAGATAGTCCGTCTTAAGCCGGGCAAGGCGGGCAAGGCTATAGGACAGAAGGTATAGTATAATGACTAGAAGTGTTATCACAACAGCCCGTAAGAGGAGACACGCCCGGGTCAGAGCCAAGGTATCGGGCACTGCCTCCAGCCCGCGGCTTTGCGTTTTTCGCAGCCTGAACCATATTTATGCTCAGGTTATCGATGACTTGAAAGGGCATACCATGGTGGCGGCTTCAAGCCTGGAGCCGGAGATAAAGGGTAGTGCCGATGGCAAGGCCAAGTCGGCTAGGGCCGGGCTGGTTGGTGCCCTGCTGGCCAAGCGAGCCCTGGATAAAGGGATAAAGCAGGTGGTCTTTGACCGTGGCGGCTATAAGTATCACGGCCGGGTTAAAAGCCTGGCCGAGGCGGCCCGGCAGGCGGGACTGAAGTTTTAGTCAAAGACTCTTTATAGGGGGTAGTTTTAGCTAAAAGTGAAAGAACCAATAAGCAGAATAGACCCGACAGAACTAACCCTGAATGATAAGCTGGTTTATATCAATCGGGTGACCAAGGTGGTGAAGGGAGGCAAGCGCCTCCGCTTCAGCGCCCTATCGGTGACCGGCGACGGCGAGGGGCATGTGGGCATTGGCGTCGGTAAGGCTAACAGTGTGCCCGAAGCCATTAACAAGGCGTCGGCTATCGCCAGGAAGAACCTGCTCAAGGTGCCCCTGGCCGGGACTACCATCCCTTATGAGATAAGGGTCAAGTTCGGGGCGGCTCGAGTTCTGCTCAAGCCGGCAGCCCCCGGCACCGGCATTATTGCCGGAGGTAGCATCCGGGCGGTGGTGGAGGCGGCTGGAATCAAGGATATTCTGTCCAAGTCGCTGGGCAGTCATAATCGGATTAACACGGCCAAGGCTACTATGCTTGCCCTTAGCCGGCTTAAGCAGCCGGAAGGGGAGCTAGCCCGACGCCGGGTAGCTGCCGAAGCCGGAGCCGAGGAAGAGGAGGCAGTGGGTGGCTAGGTTGCGCGTCACCTGGGTTAAGAGCGGCATTGGCTATGCTCAGGTTCAGAAGAAGACCCTAAGGGCTCTGGGGCTTAGTCGGCTAAATCAGAGTGTTACCCACAACGATAGCCCCTCAGTCCGTGGTATGATTAATAAGGTGAGGCATCTAATTAAGGTGGAGGAAGAAGGCTGATGCTACAGGAAAAACTCGCCCCCGCCCCGGGCTCCAAAAAAAGCCGGAAGAGGGTGGGCCGGGGGGATGGTAGTGGCCATGGCACCTACTCCGGGCGCGGCTCTAAAGGGCAGAAGTCCCGCGCCGGCTACAGGATGCGTCCTGGCTTTGAAGGCGGGCAGTTGCCCTTAATCAAGCGCCTGCCGCGGAAGCGTGGCTTTACCAGTCACATGAGGACGGAGTATAGCCTGGTTAGCTTAGCTCAGCTTGGCTCTTTCGAGCCGGGGAGCGAGGTAACCCCGGAGAAACTGGTGGCCGCCGGGGTGGTAAAATCCCTGCGGCGCCCGATTAAGATTCTGGCCGGGGGCGAGCTCAGTCACCCCCTGGTGATAAAGGCTAATAAGTTCTCGGCGGCGGCTAAAGCCAAAATAGAGGCCGCCGGGGGCAAAGTGGAGGAGGTGGGCCGTGCGTCCCAGGCAAAGTAGGCCGCGACTGCTGCAGGCAATGATTGATGCCTTCAGCCTGCCTGACCTGAGGCGGCGGATTCTTATTACCTTTGGCATTCTGATAGTCTTCCGCTTTGTGGCTCATGTGCCTCTTCCCGGGGTAGACCTTGAGGCACTAAGGGAGCTCTTTGAGAGCAACGCCCTGCTGGGTATGCTTGATATGTTCAGCGGGGGTGCCATGAGGAATTTTAGTGTGGCGGCGATGGGGGTTTATCCCTATATAACGGCTTCGATTATCATGACGCTAATGGTGCCGGTCATCCCTCAGCTCCGAAACCTTTCCGAGTTGGGAGAGGAAGGTAGAGACAAGATTAACCGCTATACCCACTGGCTGACCGTCCCCCTGGCCGGTCTTTCCGGCTACGGGCAGATGGTCTACTTCCAGCACGAGGGTGTTGTCGGTAGCACCGCCATAATACCCATGCTGGCCATAGTTATGTCCTTGATTGCCGGCACTATGTTCTGTGTCTGGCTGGGTGAGCGTATTACCGAAAGCGGTATTGGCAACGGTGTATCGATAATAATCTTTGCCGGCATTGTGGCTGGCTACTGGCAGACCGCAGGGCAGGTCTTCATCGCTGCCGGACAGGGGCAGTGGCTTGGGGCAGTTGTCTATGTTCTTATTGCCATAGCCACCACGGTACTTATCGTCTATTTTATCGAGGCACACCGGCGCGTTCCGGTCCAGTATTCCCGCAGCGTCTTCCGGGGAGGCCGCATGTATCGGCAGGCAGGCGCAACCCATATCCCGTTGCGGGTAAACACCGCCGGCATGATACCCCTTATCTTTGCCATGTCGCTGGTTATCTTCCCCGGCGTGGTCGCCAGCTACTTTGCCAATCCGTCTACCGCCGACCCTAACCTGGCTAATCATATTCAAAACCTATTTAATCCCGATGCCGCCTTGCCTATGGGCCTCTTTTACTGGGGGCTGTATTTCCTGCTGACGATTGGCTTTGCCTTCTTTTATACTATGGTCATTTTTGAGCAGCAGGACTTGCCCAATACCCTGCAGCGGCAGGGAGGATTTATCCCCGGAATCAGGCCCGGACCACATACCAAGGAGTATCTGGACGGGGTGATAAAGCGTATCACCTGGGCGGGGGCTTTGTTCCTGGCTATTGTGGCTGTGGTGCCCTTCCTGGCTCGAGAGGTAAGTAGCGTGCAGGTAATACAGCTATCCAGCATGGGCTTACTAATTGTGGTGGGCGTGGTTCTGGATACCATGAAGCAGGTGGAGGCACAACTGGTGATGCGGCGCTATGAGGGCTTCATCAAGTAGGAATAAGGGTGTATATTATCTTTCTGGGTGCTCCCGGAGCCGGCAAGGGAACACAGGCCGCCGAGGTGGCTCGGAAGTTAAACTTGGTTCATATCGCCGCCGGCGACCTGTTTCGGCAGGCGCTGGAGCGGGGGACTGAGTTGGGCTTAAAGGCTAAGTCTTATATGGAAAAGGGGGTGCTGGTCCCTAACCAGATAGCCATAGATATGGTTCTGGAGCGCTTGGAAGCTCCGGATAGTAAGCGGGGGGTAGTCCTGGACGGCTTCCCCCGCAACCTGGAGCAGGCCAAGGCTCTGGATAAAGCCTTGGCTCGTGAGGGCAAGGCGATGGATAAGGTGGTATATATTAAAGTGTCTGAGGAGGAGCTGTTTCGGCGCTTGGGTGGGCGCTGGGTTTGCCGCCAGTGCCAGGCGCCTTGCCACGCCACCGATTCTCCCCCCCGGGTTCGGGGGAGGTGCGATAGGTGTGGCGGTGAGCTCTACCAGCGCCCTGATGACGCCCAAGAAAGCATCAGGAAGAGGCTGGAGGTCTACTCATTGGAGACAGCTCCATTGATTGATTATTACCGCCGGGCGGGGAAGCTATTGGAGATAGACGGGGGGGGGGACGTGGCTGGGGTGGCTGGGAAGATAGCTGCCGCCCTGGGCGGATATTAGCGTTTATTTTAAAGATATGAGCATAATTATTAAATCGGAGAGGGAGATTGCGGCTATGCGCCAGGCAGGCAGGATTGTAGCCACGGTGCTGGATACCTTGAGCCGAAGGTTGAGACCGGGAATGAAAACCAAGGAACTGGACGTTATTGCCGCTGGGGAGGTGGGGAGGTTGGGGGCTAAACCCTCGTTTAAGGGATACCGGGGGTTTCCGGCCAATCTCTGCGTCTCAATCAATGATGAAGTGGTGCACGGGATTCCGGGGGAGCGAATTTTGCGCCAGGGTGATATAGTATCACTGGACCTGGGGGCGATTTTTAAGGGTTTTCAGGGCGATGCCGCGGTTACCGTCGGCGTGGGGGAAATCGACCCGGAGGCGAGAAGGCTTATCGAGGCTACCGAAGGCGCCCTTGAGGCCGGCATCGCCGCCGCCCGTGCCGGGGCGAGACTGGGGGATATCTCGGCGGCTATCCAGAGCTGTGCCGAGTCGAGGGGCTATTCGGTGGTGCGCGAGTATAGCGGGCATGGTATCGGGCGCCATATGCATGAGGAGCCTCAGATACCGAACTACGGGCTGGCGGGGATGGGGCCCTTGCTCGAGGAGGGCATGACCCTTGCCCTGGAACCTATGGTGAATATGGGCGACTGGCATACCCGGGTAGGTGACGACCAGTGGACGGTGCTGACCGCTGACGGCAGCCTTTCCGCCCACTTTGAACATACCATCGTCATTACTGGCGAAGAGGCCGAGGTGCTTACCGCCAGAGAGGGAGTCTATGCCTAAGAAGGAGGCTATTGAGGTTGAGGGGACGGTAGTCGAACCCTTACCTAATGCCATGTTTCGTGTTGAGTTGCCCGATGGTCATAAGGTGCTGGCTCACATTTCGGGCAGGATAAGGCTGCATTATATCAGAATCTTGCCCGGGGACAAGGTCTTGGTGGAGCTTTCTCCCTACGACCTGAACCGGGGCAGGATTACCTATCGGTTTAAGTAACACGGGGGCTTTAGATTATGAAAGTAAAGGCTTCAGTTAAAGTTAGATGTGAAAAGTGCAGGATAGTGAAACGGCGCGGGGTGGTCAGGGTTATCTGTTCCAACCCGAGGCATAAGCAGAGGCAGGGATAAGGAGGCATCCAAATGGCACGTATTGCTGGAGTGGATTTACCTAAAAGTAAGCAGGTGATGGTTTCACTGCAGTATATCTATGGCATTGGTCCTTCTTTGAGCCAGAAGATTTTAGCCCAGGCTGGCGTCAACCCTTATACTAGGGTGAGCGACCTGGCTGAGGAGGAGGTCAATCGCCTGCGGGAGATTATTGACAAGGAGCATAATGTTGAGGGAGAGCTGAGGAAAGAGGTTGACCTCAATATCAAGCGCCTTATTGAGATTGGCAGCTATCGGGGGCAGAGGCATCGCCGCGGCTTGCCGGTCAGGGGGCAACGGACCCGGACCAATGCCCGTGCCAAGCGTGGTCCCCGCAAGACAGTGGCTGGCAGGGGCCAGAGACGGGGCATGACTAAGAAGTAAAGCGGTTAAACCCGAACTGGAGGTAGAATGGCACAGAAGAAGCGAGCTAAGTCAAGAAGGCGGGAGCGCAAGGCGGTCCCGGTGGGGAGGGCTTATATCCAGTCCACCTTCAATAACACCATAGTCACCCTCACCGACCCTCAGGGAAATGTTATTGCCTGGGGAAGCTCTGGTTCCGCCCGCTTTAAGGGTTCACGCAAGGGCACTCCCTATGCGGCTCAGTTGGCGGCTCAGGATGCGGCGCGAAAAGGCATGGAGCATGGCTTGCGCCAGGTGGAGGTCTATGTTAAGGGGCCGGGCAGTGGAAGGGAGGCGGCTATCCGTTCCCTCCAGGGTTCGGGCCTGACTATTACCAGCATCAGGGACGTGACGCCCATCCCGCATAACGGTTGTCGTCCGCGTAAGAGGAGGCGGGTTTAGAGACATGGCCAGATATACTCAAGCGGTCTGCCGGTTATGCCGGCGTAGCGGCGATAAGTTAATGCTTAAGGGTAGCCGCTGCTTTGGTCCCAAATGCGCCCTGGAGCGGCGGGGGAAGCCGCCGGGGCAGCAGCCCACGAGACGGCGGCGGCTTTCTGACCGCGGAATGCAGCTTCGGGAGAAACAGAAAGCCCGCTATAGCTACGGAATTCTGGAAAGGCAGTTCCGGCGTCTCTTCCGCGAGGCGTCAAGGCAGTTGGGCATCACCGGGGAGAACATGCTGGTGCTGCTGGAGAGGCGGCTGGATAATGTGGTCTACCGGCTGGGCTTTGCCGACTCTCGCTCCCAGGCGCGCCAGCTGGTCGGGCACGGGCATATTCTGGTCAACGGCCGTAAAACAGACATACCTTCCTCTCTGGTCAAGGAAGGCGATACCATTGGCTGGAAGGAATCTAGCACCAAGACTGAGTATTATAAAGGGGTGCTCCCCGGTATGGAGAGCAAGGTTATCCCTGGCTGGTTGAGCTTGGAGAAAGATAAACTTTTGGGTCGAGTTTTATCTCTGCCCACCCTTGATGACATCGAGGCTAAATTTGAGGGGCAGAGTATAGTTGAGTACTACTCAAGGTAGTTTAGGAGGTAACAATTTGTCCCGTCTGGCTATAGCCAATATCGAGTGTGTCGATAGCGAAGGGAACTTTGGCCGTTTTCGGGCCGAGCCGCTGGAGAAGGGCTTTGGCGTTACCCTGGGCAATGCTCTGCGCCGGGTGCTCCTTGGCTACCTTCCCGGGGCGGCGGTGACCAAGGTTAAAATAGAGGGAATCCAGCACGAATTCTCTAGCATTCCCTCGGTCAAGGAAGACGTCACCGAGTTTCTGCTCAATGTTAAGGCGTTGCGCTTAAAATCCCTTTCCAGCCAGCCGGGCAAGTTAATACTGGAGATGGAGAGGGAGGGGCGGGTTACCGCCGCTGACATTGAACCCTCCACCGACTTTGAAATTGTCAACCCTGAGCTTTATCTGGCGACCCTGGATGCGCCCTCTGCCAAGCTCTATGCCGAGTTCGACGTTGAGTTGGGCGAGGGCTATCGGGAGGCTGAGTCCGGTGATAACCTGCCGGTAGGGGCAATTCCGGTGGATGCCATCTTTACCCCGATACGCAAGGTTAATTTTAACGTCGAGCCGAGCCATATTAGTCGGGAGACAAACCGGGAGCGGCTGGAGCTGGAGGTATGGACCGACGGCACTATATCACCGGTGAATGCCGTCAGCCAGAGCGCCCAGATTCTGGTGGAGCAGCTAACTCCCTTCATTGATTATGCCAAGGTTTCTCGCCTGGAGGTGGAAAAGCAGCTCATTAGAGCCTCTATCTCTGACGAGAAATATAATATGCCCGTGGAGCAGCTTGACCTTTCGGTGCGTACCATGAACTGTCTGCGGCGCGGTGGCATCACCACCGTGGGGGAGCTCATCAGCCGGGGTGAGAAGGGATTGCTCGCGTTGCACAATTTCGGGCAGAAGTCCTGGCAGGAGGTTGAGGATCGGCTGGCATCGCTGGGACTATCCCTGGCTTCCCCGCTGGAGGAAGCAAGCCAGGAAGATAAGGAAAAGAAATGAGGCACAAGGTAGCCGGTAGAAAGCTGGATCGGCCTACAGCGCACCGCAAGGCGCTGTATCGTAACCTGGTAACCGACCTGCTGAACTATGAGAAGATTACTACTACCGAGGCTAAGGCTAAGGAAGTAAGGGGCATGGCGGAGCGGATGATTACCCTGGGTAAGGAAGGGAGTCTCCACTCACGTCGCCAGGCGCTTTCCTTTATTTTTGATAAGAGGATAGCCGATAAGGTATTTATCGAGCTTGCCCCGAGGTATGCCGAGCGCCCCGGCGGCTATACGCGCATCATTAAGCTGGGGCCCAGGCTGGGCGATGGGGCGCCTATGGTTCAACTTGAACTGGTGGAGTGAGGGAGGTTTTTTAAGATTGGCCGAGACTACCAAGATTTTATTGGTTTTGGAATATGATGGCACGCGCTACCACGGCTTCCAGTGGCAGAACGGCCTGCCCTCAATTCAGGGAGAGGTTGAAAAAGCCCTGGGGAAGCTTACCGGGGAGAGGCGGCGGGTGATGGCTGCCAGCCGAACCGATGCCGGCGTTCATGCCCGGGAGCAGGTGGCTAGCTTCAGGACGGGCTCATCTCTTCCCGTCACTAACTTTACCACTGGCTTAAACCACTATTTACCGGCCGATATTGCGGTTAAGGCAGCCTATAGAATAGATGACGATTTTAATGTCAGGCGTGATGCTCTAAGCCGGGAGTATAGCTATTATATATTAAACAGCCCCACCCGCTCACCGATGAGGGAAGGCTTTTCTTACCTGGTGGCTAGCCCTCTGGATACCGAAGCCATGAACCGGGCTGCCCAGGCTCTTCTTGGCCAGCATGACTTCGCCTCATTTGCCGGTAGCAATGGGGCTAGCCTAAAGAGCACGGTGAAGAGCGTATCCAGAGCCGAAATAGAGAGGGAGGGAGAGCTAGTTATCTTCAATATGACGGCTAACTCCTTTCTGCTCCACCAGGTGCGCAATACGGTGGGGGCTCTAATCAGGGTGGGCTTGGGCAAGATGAGCGCCGGCGAATTTCATAGTATACTTGATGCCAGAAAGACGTCGCTTGCCGGACCAACCGCCCCGGCTTGCGGCTTATTTCTTAACCGGATAAACTATCCCCGCCCTTTTGGAGGGTGTGATGAAAACCTATAGCACCAAGGTTTCTGATATCAAGCGCCAGTGGCACGTGATTGATGCTTCGGGCAAGGTCCTGGGCAAGCTGGCTACCGAGGTGGCTGGCTTGCTTATGGGCAAGCATAAGCCAATATTCAGCCCCAACCTGGATACCGGCGATTTTGTGGTCGTGATAAATGCCGCCAAGGTTGAGTTTACTGGTAATAAAGTTGAGCAGAAGCTATATTATCGGCATTCAGGCTACCCCGCCGGATTAAAAAGCATCAATCTGGAGAGAATGATGCAGGCCAATCCCAGCCGGGTGATTGAGCATGCCGTCAAGGGTATGCTGCCCCAAAATCGTCTTGGGGCTCAAATGTTAAAGAAGCTCAGGGTCTATGCTGGTGAGAGTCATCCTCACCTGGCTCAGACCGGGGCTAGAGCAAAGGGGGCTAATTAAAGGTGGTTCAAGCGGAAAAACAGACCTATTTTCATGGGACCGGCCGGCGCAAGACGGCGGTAGCTCAGGTGAGGCTGGTGCCGGGCACCGGTGAGATTATCATCAATGGTATTCCCTATGAGAAGCTGTTCCCTCGCGCCGAGCACCGCCGCCTGATAACTAAGCCGCTCTTGGTTACGGAGGGCCTGGGCAAGTATAATACCTTGGTCAAGGTAACGGGGGGTGGCATATCGGGGCAGAGTGGTGCTATCTCCCATGGTATTGCCCGCGCCCTGCTGAGGGCTGATGAGAGCCTCAAAGCCGTGCTGCGCCAGAACGGGCTGCTGACCCGGGACCCCCGGGTTAAAGAGAGGCAGAAGCCGGGTCTTAAGCGGGCGCGCAAGGCACCTCAATATACCAAGAGGTAATACCGGCTTTATTCTGGGCTGCGGGTTGTCTTGGGTTAGTGTCTCTGGTGGCATTGCCCTCTAGCCTGCTTTTAGGCTTTTCCCCACCCCCAGGTCTTTCTTCCCACCCAGCCCGCCCTCATAGGCTATGCCTTTAAGACTCTGTTGCCCGCCCCCTTCAAAAAGAAATTGATAGAAGTATTACTTCTATAGGGTGGGAGGGTGGGAAATAAAACGCACTCTAAAAGCTGGACACCCCCCCATTTTTATCGGTTGTCTTTCTTCCCACCCGCCCCGCCCTCATAGGCTATGCCTTTAAGACTCTGTTGCCCCGCCCCAATTTTGCCGGTTGTTCTTCTTCCCACCCAGCCTCGAAGAGTCTTTGGCCGCCCTAGAGGGGTTTTACCCCTCTTTAACTCTCTTTGGGGGTGGGGTGGGTTAAAGCCCCTATTATTTCCCCTCCTCCAGAGGGTGGTGGAGGAAGGAAAGAATAGCCGCAGACGCCTATAGGGCGGCGGGTGGGAATAGATACAAAAGTATTGCGGGGGGAGTGGGGGGTTTCGCCTCTCTTTTTAACTCCCTTGACGCCTTAAGGGTGAGGTGGTTATAATCCCTTTGTATCATTGCTGCCGAAGTGGCGGAATGGCAGACGCGCTACGTTCAGGGCGTAGTGTCCGTAAGGGCGTGGGAGTTCAAATCTCCCCTTCGGCACCATGGTTACTTCGGCGCTTGTAGCTCAGTTGGATAGAGCGCAGCCCTGCGGAGGCTGAGGTCGTGGGTTCAAGACCCGCCAAGCGCACCACTAGGGCGGTTAGCTCAGTTGGTTAGAGCATCTGCTTTACACGCAGGAGGTCAGAGGTTCGAGTCCTCTACCGCCCACTTTAGCTTCACTTCTCGACCTCATCGAGGAAATTAATCCCCAAAAGGGCACCTGCCTTCACCAAAATGCACGCAATGTAGCACAAAGTCGTAGATCGGCACCCGGCCATGGTTTAGACTACCAGTATAAGGGGTTTGAGGTGATGACACTTCAAGATGCACTGGTGGCCTACCAGACCTATGCCCGGGCCGAAGGCAAGAGCCCGAAAACCGTCGCCTGGATTGTCTCC
>CAZQXA010000012.1:0-18114 GCA_964597155.1 uncultured Dehalococcoidales bacterium | reverse complement strand
AGACGGCGTTTATCAGGGGCGGTATGCCGGCGTGGAAGAAGGTTGAATCGCCCAGAGCGGCTACTATCGGCGCGTTGACGACATGAGACAGCCCGTTGGCGATGCCGAAGCTGCCGCCCATACAGACGATGGTATCCACTGCTTCCAACGGCGGGTTATAGGCTAAAGCATAGCAGCCAATATCACCGGGGTAGATAGGCTCTACTTCTTTGCCGTAATCTCTAGCCACCCTTTTTGAGGCTGTCTTAATGGCGTAGAAAGAGGCCCGGTGCGAGCAGCCGGGACATAAGGCTGGCGGTCTCCAGGGCAAAAGCGGGGCTGCCTCTTGCTCCAGCTTGTCCAGCTTGGCAAAGTCCAGCGGCGGCTTGGAGCTGGTTAACCTGGCGATAGCTTCGGTGACCTTCCTGGTGGATAGCTCTCCGATTCGGGGCACCAAGTCCTTGCCGTGGATTTTAACCGGGATATTGGCTTCTCCGGCGATGGCTTTAACATGAAGCTCAACAAAGGGGTCCAGCTCCTCTACTACCAGTATTTCTTTTACCGCTTTTAGCAGTTTTAGTACCAGTTCCTCGGGGAGGGGGTGGGGGGTACCAATCTTGAGTATTGAGACCTTGTCCTCAATCCCCAGCCACTTTACCGCCTCTAAAGTGTAGCTGTATGACAGCCCGCAGGCGACTATACCCAGCCTGGCTCCGCTAGCCAGCTTTAGCTGATTATAGGGGAGTGTATTTACTGCTTTCTTTATGGCTTCAAACCTTTCTAGCATTAGAGGCTTGTTTATTCTGGCTTCACGCGGGGTATAGACCAGCCAGGTGCGGTCTTTTACAAATTGCCCCTTTCTCCGCTCCTTTGATATTTTCCCCAGGACAATATCGCCCCGGGCATGGCCTATCCTGGTTACCGACCTGAACATGAAGAGGTGCCGGAACTCCTCTGATAGCCTGAATGCGTCAGCCATCATATCTTTGGCTTCCTGGGCTGAGGAGGGCTCAAGGACCGGTATATAGCCCTGCAGGGCAATGTAGCGGTTATCCTGCTCATTCTGAGAGCTCCACGCCCAGGGGTCATCGGCGGAGACCAGGACCAGTCCCCCCTTAGCCCCTATATAGCTAGCGGTCATTAGCGGGTCGTGAGCCACATTTACCCCGACGTGCTTCATTGATACCATGGCTCTCACGCCACAGATTGAAGCGGCCAGGGCAACCTCAAAGGCTACCTTCTCATTGGTTGACCACTCGACGTACATGTCCAGCTCTTTGGCTACTCCGGCCAAGGTTTCCAGTATTTCACTTGATGGTGTACCGGGGTAAGCGGCAGCTACCTGGACTCCGGCCTCTATTGCTCCTCTGGCTATCGCCTCATTGCCGAGGACGAAGAGTCTTTCTCCGGGGGCATCGGAACTTACGGTTAGTTCTTTCACCTTAGCCTCCTAAGTGAGCGTATTTTTGCCTTAATTTTGGCTTTTCTATCTTGCCGGTGGGGTTTCTTGGCACCTTGTCAAATATGATGCGCCTTGGTCTCTTATATCGGGGCAGATTCTGTTCGCAGAACTGGTTTACCTCTTCTTCGGTCAATGTCTCCCCTGGCTTGGGGGCAATGACGGCGGCGACTACCTCGCCAAGCCTGGCATCGGGGATGCCGATGACGCCGACATCATAGACCTTGGGATGCCGCCGCAGAACCTCCTCTACCTCCACCGGGAAGATGTTCTCACCGCCGGTGATGACCAAATCCTTTTTCCGGTCAGCAATGTAGATGAAGCCCTCGTTATCCTCTTTAGCCATATCGCCGGTATAGAGCCAGCCATCTTTGAGCGTCTCCGCCGTTTTTTCGGGGTTCTTGTAATATTCCTTCATTACCCCGTTGCCCTTGACCAATAGCTCGCCAATCTCACCCGGAGCAACATCCTCACCCTTGTCGTTGACAATTCGGGTCTCCCAATTAAAGCCGGTCCTGCCCGTAGCTTCCAGCTTATGCTGGTTCTCTATACCAAGGTTGACGCACCCCGGTCCGGTAGCTTCGCTCAAGCCATAGCTGGTATCGTACTGCATATCGGGGAAGTACTGCTTCCAGTGCCTAATCAGGCTAACTGGTATCGGCTGTGCCCCCATGTGCATCAGCCGCCAGCAGCTTAAGTCATAGTCTTCTTTCTTGAGCTCTCCCTTGTCCAGCGCCCATAGTATATCCTGAGCCCAGGGCACCAGTAGCCATACTATTGTCCCTCTCTCCTTATGGATGGCTTCAAAAATATACTGGGGGCTGACCTCGGTGAGCAGGGTGGCCCGGCCGCCGACAATCAGGCTGCCAAACCAGTGCATCTTGGCTCCGGTGTGGTAGAGGGGTGGGATAAGGATATAATTATCCTCGTGGGTCTGGTAGTGGTGGCGGTTCTCGGTGATGGCGGCACACTCCATATTCTTGTGGGTGAGCAGTATCGGCTTGGGCGCTCCGGTTGTGCCTGAGGTGAAGTAGAGCCCGCACCCATCGTCATCTTCTAAGCTCATCTCTACAGGTTGAGGTGAGGATTTGCCTATTACCCGCTCAAAGTCTTCCATATACTCGGGCTGGGGCTTGCCTTCAAGGATATAGTGCTTAATCATAGGCAACTGGGAGCGGATTGCCTCTACCCTCTCTATAAATTGCTCACCCAGAATCATCACCTTGGCTTCAACTATATCAGCACAGTACTTTAAATCTTGACTGGTAAACCTAAAGTTGAGGGGCACTGCCCATGCCCCAGTTCTAAGGATGCCGAAATATGCCTCAAGCCAGTTAATGGAGTTAGTCATCCAATGCATTACCTTATCACCTTTGCCAATCCCTCGGCTGATAAGGGCATTGGCTACCCTATTTACCCTTTCATCAAACTCCTTCCAGGTAATCTCTTTTCTTAGCCCCTGGCTCGGTTTGAGTTCAATAAGGGCGCTGTCATCGGGATACATTCTAGCATTTCTGGCTAACATCTCTGTTATGGTCATTTAGTCTTCTCCTGTTATATAAAACCTTCAGTGGTAGAAGCGTTCAATAAGCAAGTCTGCGATATGCTCGGTATCACCTTTACCTGGGGTTTGTTTAGTTTCCTACTCGGTGGAGAAGGTACAACCACAGGTTTAATTCCCTCCCCACCCCTTGCAGTCTTCTAGCCCAGGCGAAAGACCAGACCTTCGTCTGCTTTTATTCTAATCCGGTCGCCATCATTAAACATCTCGGTACCTGTTCCGGTATTGGTTATCACGGGGATATCATACTCCCGACCTAAAATGCAGGTATGGTGAGCAATTCCAGCACCATCGGCAACCACTCCCTTGATCAGAGGGAAGATGGTGCTCCAGCTGGCATAGGTGGCGGGACAAACTAAAATATCGCCGGGGAGCACCTTTCCGACGTCCCCCTCACTTATCAGCACTCGAGCAATTCCTTCTGCCTCGCCAGCATTCCCACAGTTGCCAAAGAGAATCGCTCCCGTTTCCGGGCGAGGCTTTACCAAAGTCCCTATACTAACCAAAGCAACCACCGGGTCTTTGGCCTCAATAACATATTTAGCTGTTTCCTCAGGCTTCATTGGCTCTCGAGAAATATAATTTGGCCGGCTATGGTATTCCTTTTGCGCCTGCCATACCTGTCTTCTCTCCGCAATGATATCGCCCACTTCATAATTTTCCGGAAAGGCAATAAGTAGCTCTAGCTCATCAGGAACGAAAAAGAAGAGGTCATCCGGGCGGGAGATAGTCCCATATTTCAGCAACCTTTCTCCAATTTTTAGCATGCAGTAGCGGAAGGAAGAAAAGCACTGACACTCACAAATCCAGTCATGGCTTTCACTCATGAAGCTGGCCCTCTGGGCAAGCTTCATTACCGCTAAAAACCAGCCCATATCAGGACAGCCAGCGGCTTTAACTCTTCTCAAAACCTCCTCTTCTACTGCCTTTCTCTCTTTCTCTAAGCGAGGTCTTATGGTCTTCACGGGAAAGACAGTTTCAGCCCCACCTGACAGCATAAGGTATTTCTGAATAAACATGATAACTGGTGTGGGGTCCTCCCACCAAGCTGGGCTGATGAACTCCATCATCCGTGGCGAGCGCCAGCCATACCCTTTCACCATCAAGAAATCATGGAGGTCTTTTTCTACCCATTTCTTACCGACAGCGGTTTTCTTCAAGGCTGGTATAACCTCAGCGGCAGGGGTGTTGCGGAAAATACCGTCTATTCCAAGCTCAAGGGCTCGATTGCGCAAGTCCCATATTGCCTCATCCATCACGAAGAGTTGATTATCGTATCCCCTTGTCAACTTATGTAGCAGGGGGTCGTTTTCCTTAAGTCCGGCGTACTCTTTGAGCAGGTCATTGAATTCCCAGTAGGCTCCATATACGCCGTACAACAGATAAAAGTGTACTGCCCACATCCTCTCGACTACTTCCACGGCATACTTGAACTGTTTATATAATTCCCAGACAGTAGCCTTTTCGTAATCAAAACCCCTTAACTTCTGGTAATAGCCCTCCAGTTCTTCTTTGGTATTTGCCCAGATTTGGTCCCACTTGGGAGCGAACTTCTTCTCGATAATTTCTCGGAAGCGTTCCTCCCTTTCCTTGATCTCCTTTTCATCGCCAATTCTCATCCCACCTTCCAGGCTACAGCCATCAATATCAGCCATCGCGTGCCCTCGGGTGGTAGGAATACTGGTCTCATTGACACCATACCAAACACCTCGTGTCTCGCTAAAACACCAGGTCCACATGAATAGTGGGGTGAAGGCAGGAAAGGTGTGAGTTCTGTTCAAGAACCAGACAGGGTATTTTTTAAGGTCCCTTGCTGGCCAAAATTCTCTAGTGTGTAGTCTCCAATTCCACGGCATGTCTTACCTCCTAATTGTTGTTACCAAGTTATTCAACGAGCCAGACTGAGCTGACTATAGTTAAAGAATCAGGCAATATCTAACCCATAAAAGCCCCCTGTTGCTCCCAGAAATCCCTTACTTTGGCTTTTATCACGAAGCTTGAATTTTGAGATTACACCCCACTGCCACGAGATAGTTGGCCTCCGTCTATATACAGAGTCTGTCCTGTCATGTAATCGGAAGCCTCTGAAGCCAGATAGACCACCAGAAGCGCGATTTCCCGCGTTTTGCCCAGCCTACCCAAGGGAATCGATTCCAGCATAAACTTTTTCATCTCAGGGTCAGCAAGCACTGGTGCACTCAGTTCAGTAAGCACATCGCCAGGACCAACGGCATTTACACAGATGTGAAATGGAGCCCATTCTGTCGCTAGACATCGGGTGAACATGCTTAATCCCGCTTTGCTGACACAGTAGGCTGAAAAATAGGGTGGAGCCAAGTCGGCACTAGTAGAGCTGACGCTAATTACTTTACCACTCTTTTGTTTTAGTAGGTAAGGGGCAACCGCCTGAGCAAACAAGAAGGCGCTGGTTAGGTTGGTATTAAGAACAGCGTGCCAGTCCTCCTCAGTGAGTGGGGTATTCCAACTATCTGCTACCTGCCATCCGGTAAACTTAAGCCCGGGAACAAAAGCAACTGGTTTTAGAATGCCGATACCAGCATTGTTGACCAGAATATCAATCTTGCCAAACTGTTTCACAGTTTGGCTGACCACGTTTTCCACCTGGGCTTTCTTGGTTACATCGGCCGGCACAGCCAGGGCTCTCCGCCCCAGCTTACGAATTTCCCCAGCTGTCTTCTCTATCTGCTCTGCGGTGCGGGCAACCACGGTAACATCTGCACCAGCCTCGGCAAGAGTTAAGGCAATAGCTTTGCCTATACCCCTTCCCGCCCCAGTTACAATCGCTATCTTACCTTTGAGACTGTATTCCTTAAGCATGGTTACCTCTGCACTTTCAGCTTCTATTCAGCTTTATTGCCGTTATCTCATATTTTCTCCACATAGCTCGCTAGCGACCTCATTAGCTTTCCTTTAGATTCTATCAGAAATTTGGTTGCTACAGCATTAGCTGACTCATCCCCTAATTGCCCATCTCAAATAGAGACTTATCAAGTTAAACCTGTCATTTACTAATTGTTGAAGCTCGGCCAAATCATCATCGTTGCCACTTCGAACTACTATGTTATGTGTGAGCGTCGCTGCGGTTCCGATGTCCATGACTTGCGAGCAGATTTCGGTTGAGATCAATCATTATAAGCTCGTCAGCCAGACCCTGGATAGCAATTCCAAAAGCGGTACAAGAACCCACAGTGCCGGCAGCACCAATGGTGCTAACCTTCATTAGTCACCTCCCTTATGCTATATAGGGGTTAAAGCATCGCTAAGGCACGCCTCAATGCACTGTGGCTCGTCTCCACAGTGGTCGCAATTTATTTCACTAACATTAGGCCTTCTGATCAAACCCACGACTCGTGACCGCTTAGGATTGACCGTGTTTTCACTGAACTGCAATGAACAAATCGTCTCACATAGATAACATTCACAGCATTTATTGCGATCTATCTTTATCTTAGCCATTATTTGGCTCCTTCTTTACTCAGCCCCAGTTCAGCTAATTTTGCTGGTGTGGGAACGCCGTTCTTATCCCAGCCCCTGACCTTGTAGTACTCAGGCAGCATTTTGCCAAGCCTGACCACCTGTCCTTTGCTGGGGCCTTCCGGCATAGGCTGCTGAAGTATCCTCTTAGGAAGGTTATCATCGTTGGCAGTAAATCCTGCCTTTAAGTTGAACAGCCGTTCAATATTCCAGATTCTCTCACCAGCCAGCAGCAGGCTGTCTTTAGTATAGCCGGCACCGGTAACCGCTTCCAGTAGCGGCGGCACTATTTCTTCTCTCCACGGCATGAAGTCGCGGACATATATAGCGTGGCATAGCCCACTGGAATCTATCACCGCAATGTAATCTTGATCTGTTTTCGCCAGAGCTGCCTGATTTGCCGTCTGGAACCGAGTGTCACCGTAATAGGCATTGTTCTTAAGATGGCAGGCTCCCCTATTGCTGGTAGCATAGCCCAGTCCGAGGATTTGAAATCCTTGAGGGTGAAAACCGGGGAACTCCTGCTTCTTCGCCCCCATGAAAAGCTCAGGATGCCCATACTTTTCCGCTAAACGGTAGGCCCCTTCCGCCAATATGTCGCCAAAGCCCTGGCGCCGCCCCATCTTTTCCACAAGCGCAACCATGGCTTTGTCGTTACCGAAATTGAGCTGATAGCCTGTCTCCTCTGCTGACAGGAATCCCCTCTCATACAATTCCATGGCGCAGGCAATGGTGCCCCCTGCCGACATGGTATCGATCCCTAGCTCGTTGCAGCGATGAGCAGCCTTATTTATCGCATCGAAGTTGGTAATACCACAGTCAGGGCCGAGAAGACCAAAGCTCTCCCACTCCAATCCGCCACCTTCACTCTGGAATTCAGGGGCAGTTACCCGAGTCGTCTTCATTTCTTGGAAGGGGCAACTATGGCAGGTGTGTGACCTTACATAGTATTTATCTCGCAAGACCTTCTCGGCATTATCTACCCCCTCAATAACACCAGCCTGAAAATTCTTCGTCGCTAGCACACCAAACTTATACGCCCTTGTTATCCCAGTCCATGTGCCGTAAAGAGGCCTTCGCTCTAAGGTTGGTGATTTCCTGATACTATCGTAAAGGGTAGCCATAAGCTTTAGATAACTTTCCCTGTCGGCTATGGTAACCCCCTTCGTGCCCCTAACGGCTACCGCCTTGAGATTTTTCGACCCCATGACCGCTCCTACGCCTCCACGACCGGCGGCATGATGACCACCATGTATAATATTCGCTATCCGTACCCTATTCTCCCCGGCAGGGCCTATACTACATATTTGGAATTCTTTAGCCTTGCGCGCATCGCCTATCTCTACCCTGACCGCTTCCTCGGTTTCACCGGTGGTTTTCCCCCACAGGTGCTGTGCTGGCTTAATCTCTACATTATCATCCTCAATCAACACATAGACAGGTTTCTTGGCTCTTCCTTCAAAGATAATCATGTCATAGCCAGCAAATTTTAATTCCGGACCAAAATAGCCTCCAACATTGGCACAGCCCACCCCCTCCGTAAGTGGTGATTTGGTAACCACCATAAACCGACCACTGCCGATAACGCCGCTTCCAGTCAAGGGACCAGTGGCAAAGAGCAATTTATTATCGGGGCTAAACGGGTCAATCATGGGGTCGACCTCATCAAACAGGAACTTTGAGGCCAGACCCCGACCACCAATGAAGTCTTTGGCCAAATCTGAGTCTAAATCCCCGACGAAGTGGCTACCTCGAGTTAAATCAACCCTTAAAACCTTACCTATCCAACCATCCATTGGAATCTGTCCTCCCTACCCTTCTTGATTGTGGTCGAACTCGAACTAAGAGGTGTGGTCAGTCAACAGCCAATCGGCGGCGATGATTTGCTTTATACCCCGAGTCATCCTCTCACATTGCCAGCCTCAAGGCTTAAGCTCAGCCACGACCGGCTTAAGTATGTCCATTATCATATCAATATCCGCCTTGGTGGCTATTAGTGGCGGGGCTACTTGTATTGCCGTCCCGGCGACACGGACGATTAAGCCCCGTTCTCTGGCAGCAGCCACTAGCTTCTTTGCTAGGCTGCCCTGAGGAGCCCGGGTCTTTTTGTCCCCCACTATCTCAAAAGCAGCAAACAAGCCCAAGCCGCGCACCTCGCCAACGTGGGGATACTTCTCCAGTTCCTTGAGACGCTCAAGCATGTACGTTCCTACCCTGGCTGAGTTCTCCACCAGGTTCTTTTTGAGTAAAAGCTCTAGGTTCTTCATGGCTACGGCGCAGCACACCGGGTGAGCGCCACAGGTGTAGAGGTGGTAAAAGGCGTTTGGCCCACGCATCCCTTGGAAGACCTTCTCTGTTATGGCCACTGCGGAAAGGGGCAAGGCAGCGTTTATCATCCCTTTTGACATTAGCATCATATCAGGGATGAAGTTCCAATGCTCGCAGGCGAAGTTCTTACCAGTTCGGCCAAAGCCAGTCATAACCTCGTCAAGAATTAAGAGGACATTACGCTCTTTACATATCTGGGTTACCCGGGGCCAATACTCTGGCGGTGGGATAATGGTACCAGCAGTCCCGTGGATTGGCTCAGCAACAAAGGCGGCGATGGTGTCCTCGCCCTCCCGGTCAATTGTTTCTACTAGCGCCTCCGCACAATCTAGCTTACAGTCAGGATACTCCTTGCCAAAAGGACAACGATAGCAATAAGCGGTAGGTATTCGAATAAACCCAGGGACGAGGGGCCCAAGTCTCTCGTGGAATCTTTCCATACCGGTTGCTGACATAGAAGCAAGGTTAAGTCCGTGGTAGGAGTGCTGCCGGCTTATAATCTTGGTCTTTTTCTCTTTCCCTTGGTTTATCCAGTAGTAGCGGGCAATCTTATAAGCACTCTCATTGGCCTCAGAACCGCTATTGGCAAAGAAGAAGCGGTCCAGCCCATCGGGAGTGAATTCAGCCAGCTTGACGGCATATTCAATGGTGGCGGTATTGGCAAAATCTGACCAACCCATGAGGTAACTCAACTTAGCCATCTGAGACATGGCTACCTCAGGTAGCTCCTCGCATCCGTAGCCGAGATTAACACAAATTGCACCCGCCAGGGCATCAATATATTCTTTGCCATAAACATCCCTGAGAATTAAGCCGTGCCCCTCGCTTATGATCATGGCGCTGCCCTTCTCAGCAAAAGCATCCAATGGCACCCCACCATGGAGCTGGTGTTTTCTGTCCTCCTCTGCCCAATTTAGTTTAATTGTTTTCTTTGCCATTCACCCACCTCCTATAATAGTGTTTACTGCAGTTGATTTTGCCTTAAAACATTTTGCCCGGAAGCCATAGAGCTATCTGGGGAAACACCATGACAAGGACTAAGATTACTAGTTGTATGGCGATAAACGGCGGAACCGAGCGCCAGATGTCAGTGGTGGTTACTTCCGGAGGGGTAATCCCTCTCATTAAGAACAGAGCCCAGCCGAAGGGAGGCGTTAAGTAAGCTATCTGCATGTTAAGGATAAAGACTATGCAAAACCATATGGGGTCAAAGCCAAGGGAGATGGCTATGGGCATGAATATCGGGGCGCAGATAGTCACGATGGCATAATCATCCATGAAACAGCCAAAGATGAGGAGGACGACTTGCATCCCGATAAGAATAACCCAACGATTGACCGGCAGGCCTTGTACGATACCCAGTACAAATTCGTGAGCGCCGGCGCTGGTGTAGAAGACGCCAAAAAGGGTGGCGGCAACCAGAATCCATAAAGCCATACTGCTAATTTTCAGGGTTTCCAGGCATGAAGTTATCAGCATTTTCCAACTGAAACGGCGATAGATGAAACAGCAAACTAAAGCCCCTGTAGCCCCCACCGCCGCCGCTTCAGTTGGCGTGGCAATCCCCAAGAAGATTGACCCCAACACCGCGAGGATTAACAAGGTGGGAAGAACTACGTCCTTCAATGATGCTCCCCTCATCTTCCAGGTGACCGTTTCGGTTACGCCTGGGGCTAACTTTGGCTGAAGATAACATCTAATAGCTACATAGAGCATGTACGAACCAGCAAGGACAAACCCGGGGACAATACCGGCCATGAAAACCTTCCCTACGGATAGTCGGGCAATATAGGCGAAAATTATCATGATGATACTGGGAGGCAGAATGTCCCCAGCTCCTCCAGCCATCACGGTCCCCAACGCCAGAGATTTGTTGTATCCTCGTTTAAGCATCGCCGGCACCGCTATCAGCCCCATGGTGAGGAGTCCGGGACCAAACCCAGTGCACATGTCGAGAGCAACGCATACTACCACTGAGACTATTGCCAAGCCCCCCCTTACCCCCGATAGCCAGTAACTTAGTGCCTCAAATAGGCGGTCGGATATGCCGGAATGAACTAAGAAGTTTCCCATCAGTAGGAAAAGGGGGATTGTTACCAGGGTGGGGTCTGTTACTTCCCTCATGGTAGTACTGACAACCGTGTATAAGCCATTAGAACCCCATACCAAAAAAGTGAGGAGCACACTAAGGCCACCAAGGCCAAAAACAACGGGGACCCCTAACGCTAGAAAGAGAAGCAGGCCGCCAAATAGCAAAACCGTAATTAACTCAATACTCACAAACATTCCTTCCGGTCGGGCAAAACAGGAAGTTCTTTGCCAAAACAGCAAGAAATCTCTAGCACTTAGTCGCTAGTCATTTGCCAGTATAATTCTACCCCAGCTGCAATCAGTATTTCGATTCTAAAATGCCTTCAAATTGGCTATTAAAACTACTTAGTCTCTCCCCCGGAGAAAATTGACTATCAGTTGAAGGCAGAATAGAGTGGCAGCTATTGGTACGAGCATTTTAAACGGATAGAGAGGAATGCGAAAGGCTCCACTGGTATACTCCCCACTCATTAGAGAGTTTACCGCTACCACGCCCCCCTGCCAGGCGAGCACGCCCAAAAAGAGGAGAGCACTTAGCAACGCAATCAACCTGACGTTAAACTTCATCTTCGGGGGGAAGCGGTTATAGAACACTTCAACCCTGATATGCCCGCCATGCAGCAAGGTATATATTCCACCGAAGAGTATAAAGACTCCAAAAAGCTGCTTAGTTATTGGCCATGCCCAAATAGTAGGACTGTTAAAGGAATATCTGGCTATCACTTCGAACATGATTACTGCCATTATAAGGATGCTTATCAAGCTAATGCCTTTGCCTAACTTTTCAATGGCAGTATCAAATGCATCCAGCAGGGGCTCTATTTTCTTAACCATCTATAGTACCCCTCGTAATACTCTCTGCAAAACCCACCTTCCCGCATTCCTCTCTAACTCAGGAAATACCACCAATCATTGTCGGAAAGCATCTCAAGGTTTACTCTCGACTTAGCTTCTTTAATCTAATTACTGGCTACCAATTCCTTTTCTCTACTCTTCTACTCCTTGCCACTCCTTGATTAATTCAATTGCCTCGGCACATGCGGCGTCCCTTGCTGCCACTTCATCCCATATTGTATGAGCCGCTACGGCGCATTCGGCGAGAGTAGCATCATCCAACCAGACTTCGGTAAGCGTACCACTATCAACCATGTCTTCAACTGCATGCACATCTGCCCCATAGGCATCTATAGTGGCATACCAGTAGTCTTCGGCAGCTTTGGCGAGGGCCTCTTGAAGGTCATCAGGTAAGCTATTCCACACATCCATGTTTACCAGGATATGACCGATAGCGGCGTCGCTCTCAAAACCGCGGATCCAGTAGGGGGCTACCTCATTCCAGTGTAGGCCGGTTATGCAACTGGTATCCCACTGGGCAGCATCCAGAGTGCCCAGCTTCAGTGCCATATACGCATCTGAACCGGAGATATCAGTCCCAGCCATCCCCAGCATGTTATGCCACTCAGTCCACAGTCCTTCGTCCCTTATTTTCACTCCCTGCAAATCGTCCATGGTTCGGAGCGGTTCGGTAGCAACGGTAATGGGAACCGGGCCATAGGTGTGTATATCAAGGTAGTAGACTCCCTGCTTGGCGTATTCCTCACGGAGCACATCTATGAAACCGGTGTCAAAGAATAGTGAGCGTATTGACGCCATTGCTTCCTCAAATGTCGGGTTCCCGGGGACATTATAGCCGTAAGGTATGCCGAACTCTACTTCAGCAACTGGGATTATTCCTCCCCAGAGGGTACCGCCGGCCATTCCCATATCCAGAGTGCCTGCCTTTGTCGCTTCCAGCACATCGAACATGGGCACAATATCCGGCTCGCCGAACACTGTAATCACGAGCTGACCATCACTATACTCGTATGCGGCATCAGCGAAGACCGTCAGTGTCTCCATAGATAGGTCTCCATGCGGCCAAGCCGATTGTATTTTCAATTCATACACTTCTGGTGCCGCTTCCTCGCAGCCAGGGAATACTACAAAGCTACCTAGTAACACCGTTAGTACAACTGAGACTAAGAAAACTAGCTTTTTGCCTTTCATTTTTTTACCTCCGTCCAAGATTTTGGGGATTTTGAGCTTAACCTTAAGCTATCTTGTCATATTCCACCCCCTTATATCCAATTAAAGGAGTTCAAAGGTAGGTGCTCCTCTCCTCTTAGCCTTCTCATATACCAGTTTAGCACAGATTATGTCCTGAATAGCCAGTCCGGTGGAATCGAAAATGGTTATCTCCTCGTCGTTTTCTCGTCCTTTCTTTACGTTTGCCACCACTTCCCCCAGGGTGCCATATATATCCTCAACTTTTATTACCCCCTCTGATAACGGGACATTAATCTCCCCGGAATGAGAAGCTTGCTCAATGTCATCAACTATAATCTTTGCCCCCGTTAACAGGTCTGCCTCTAGCTCCTGCTTCCCCTTGGCGTCAGCGCCAATAGCATTTATGTGAGTCCCCGGGCGAATATGCTGCTTTTTGACAATTGGTGTTCTTGACGGAGTAGTGGTAACTACAATATCGGCTTCCGTTGCCTCCTCTATAGTTTCTACCGGGCCGATGTTTAAGCTTAGTCTTCCCCCCATCTCTTTGGCGTATTTTAGGCTAGTATCCCGGTGCAGGTCAAATACCTTTACCTCCTTAATCTGGGGAAGCACTTCGCTTATGGCTAGTAACTGCGTCTTTGCCTGCATACCAGCACCTATGAACCCGATAACAGAGGAATCTCTCCTAGCTAAGTATTTGACGGCTATTCCTCCTGCGGCTCCTGTTCTTACATTGGTAATATATGTGCCGTCCATGATGGAAAGGGGGTAGCCAGTGTTGGGGTCACATAAGATGATGGTAGCCACTATACTTGGTAAGTTCTGCCTCCAGTTATCGGGATACACGCTTACCCATTTCACCCCAGCACTTCCATCAATGTAGACTGGCATAGCCCTAAAATCCCCTTTGCATTGGGGAAGGTCCAAATACAACTTGGGGGGCATAATAGTCCCACCTTCGGCTTTGAGTCTAAAAGAATGTTCGACTGCTTTTAGTGCTTCACCCATGCTAAGAAGTTCTTCAATTTCGCTTCCACCTATCAATAGTACTTCAGGTGCAGTAAAGTCTTCATTCATCTCGCCCACCAAACGCAAATCATGTCTCAAAGCAGTATACCTCCGTAAGCCTTCATTCGATTGTTCCTCTAACGAGCATCCTCAATTGCTGTAACCAAAGCCTGAGCCCTGAATGCTACTGTAAACGAACATGTAGTTCATTTGAAATTTAACAGTAAATTCGGATACTGTCAAGCTTAACTACGGTGAAATTATTACGAAAATCGTAATTATTAGGAGCAGCACACCAGCAGAACTCTGAATTCGCTGGCATTTTTTCTTGAAACCGTTTCTAAAAAAGTAAGGAAGTGCTAAAATTATAAATAAACCTTTCTCAGTCTTGTAGACGGAATAGTCGTCGGTGAGCATGGCAGTAACCAGGTCTTGCTCTTTAGTTCCCTACGGGTTGATGGGAAACCGGTTGCAATGAGTGAGGAATTCAAACAGAGAATAAAAAGCCAGGTGCCTGACATTTTAAAGAGTTATGAGGAACACGGTCAACATCCTGACTCCTTATAAGCGTTTTGTGGAAGAAAAGCTAGGTATTAGAATAGAATAGAGACGAGACTATGAAATATTAAGGAGTAAACGGCGTTGAGAAATATCCGTTTCAAAAAACTGCTAGAGCCTGGCTACATAGGCAAAGTAAGGATTAAGAATCGTATTATTAAAACCGCCCAGGGTTCTTCTACCATTGAGCCTGATACTGGTTTTGTCGGCGAACGTGCTAAAGCCTACTATGAGGCGTTAGCCAAGGGGGGAATAGGTTTACTTATAGTAGAGTCTTGCGGCGTAGAATATCCATTGGGTGTCCATCATCCTCCAGTTCAATTTCGTCTTCACAATGATAATCTCATCCCGAGCTTCAGTGAATTAGCCCGGACTGTCCGCAAGCATAATTGTCCTATCTTTCTCCAGCTTATTCATTCGGGTCCTTGGAATCCCACGGGCTTTCTGGTCCGTCCGGACGCCCGAGGCTCTTCACCCGTGACTAAAGCTGAATTACCTGGCCCTGATTTTGTTGAGACAAAAGGGATGAGCCTCGCTGAAGTGGAAGAAGTCATAGAAATGTTTATTAAAGCCGCTGAACGAGCCTATAAGGCTGGCTTTGATGGCGTGGAGGTCAATGCAGCAACCTGCACCTTACCGAATAGCTTCTTATCTCGCGTCTTTAACAAGCGTGAGGATAAGTATGGAATTTCCAGTTTAGAGAATAGAGTTCGGTTTGTGACCGATATAGTTAGTGGAATAAAAAAACGTCTTGCTCCGGATTTTGCGGTAACGGCACTTATCAATATAGTTGAATATGGTCACGAAAGAGTGACCAAAATCGAAGAGGGCGTCCAGTTTGCCAAGTTAATCCAGGATGCCGGCGCAGAGGCAATTCAGGTGAGAGCTCATTATTATGGTCATCGGGGAGGCTTACTACATCCGGATAGATTTTATTATCCAGAACTCCGTAAGCCGCTCCTTGAAGGCTTGGATTGGAGTAACAAGGGTAGGGGTGTAATAATACCGCTGGCTATAGCCGTCAAAAAGGTGGTGTCGGTGCCGGTTTTTGCCGCTGGTCGATTAGATCCAGTCCTTGGAGAACGCCTGCTCAGGGAAGGAAAGCTGGACTTCGTGGGTATGACCAGACGCCTTCTAGCGGATCCGGAATTACCCCTCAAGGTCACTGAAGGCAGGTGTGAAGACATCCGGCCATGTCTTGGCTGTCTCTACTGTATGGATACCCGTTTACAGAATAAACCA
The DNA here is from genome assembly GCA_964597155.1 of uncultured Dehalococcoidales bacterium. GTDB lineage: Bacteria > Chloroflexota > Dehalococcoidia > Dehalococcoidales > BS750m-G39 > DUEC01. The sequence goes on along the minus strand of CAZQXA010000012.1, from coordinate 2,347 downwards.
GTTATGTGCCGAGTAAATGCTCAATTAAACCGCGAAAGAGAATTAACCTATCAGCCCGCCCCAAAAAGAAAGAGGGTATTAGTAGTTGGAGCCGGTCCATCAGGTATGGAAGCCGCCAGGGTAGCCGCACTGAAGGGACACAAAGTCTTCCTCTATGATAAAGAGCCCAGACTTGGTGGACTCTTGCCCTTAACCGCTTTACTCAAAGACCTAGAGGTGAACGATATAATGGATTTAATTCAGTATTTTAATACTCAATTTAACAAGTTAGGTGTAAGTATAAAGCTGGGGCAGGAGGTAAGTGACTTGGTAGTTAAACAGCTTAAGCCAGATGTAATCATTATTGCTGGCGGAGGTAAACATACTACTCCCAACATCCCAGGTATCCAGGGGTCTAAGGTGCTAACCAGCGCTGCCCTCCATCAAAAAATAAAAATTTTCCTGAAATTCCTCAGCCCTCAGGCGCTGGAAAAGCTTACCAAATTCTACATGCCGGTTGGCAAACGGGTGGTCATCATCGGCAGCAGAATCCATGGCTGTGAGGTAGCCGAGTTTCTGGTTAAGCGGGGCAGGCAGGTAACCATTGTTGATAGCGTTGAGGCATTGGGGGAAGGCATGACCGGAGACGATAAGTTCCAACTCTTTCCCTGGTTCGATAAGAAAGGGGTCAAGAGATATTTGGGAGTTCAATGTAACGAAATAACCAGTAAAGGCTTATCCATTACTACCAAAGATGGACAGAAGTTGGTCATTGAAGCTGATACTATAATTACTGCTTTACCCTTACAGCGTAATACCGAGTTGATAAAAAGTCTGGAGGGGAAGGTATCTGAAATCTACTTCATTGGAGATTGCAAAGAGCCTAAGCTTATAGCCGATGCTATCGCCGATGGGGCGCTCGTAGCCAATTCGATTTAATCCAGAGCAGGATAGAGACCACATTTAAAGTAACATTTCATCTTTTCGTGCAACTAGGTAACGATCCATCGTAATGTGACATGATCTGCCAACTGTGCGGACTGACACTGTCTATATAAAGGCACATCTTATATAAAAAAGTCCGCCAGCTCTCAAAGCTAAATCATTATTATTTATCTGATAACCATTTACCAGATAATTACGACATTGTTTATCAGGTGATTATTTATATGATAATTACGATATTATTTATCGGATAACTACTTATCGGATAATTATCGGGTAATTCTTTATCGGACGATTATTACTTATCGGATAATTACCGGATAATTAGGTATTATCGGATATTTATCAGATAAGTTAGGCAGTCAGTAAGTTAGGTAAGGAAGGGGTAATTCACCTCTTACAAGTAGATCCGGAGTCATATCCCATAAAGTACCTACCAGGGAAGAGCCGAGTCTTTTATCAAACGTTGCCCCGGCGGATCTTACGAGAGAGGTGCCTTGTAGAACTTCAGACTGTCACTGAACGTTACCGATCGCGTATACCTCTGCACCATCTCTAGGCTCTCCCACCGCCCCAGGTCTTTGATAGTCATAACGTCAAGCCTGGCCTTCCTGAGCAGGCAGGCAAAAGTCCGACGGAAGGTGTGGGGATTGCAGGGTAGCCCGGTACATGACCCCAGCCTCCTGAGCATGGAGATGATGCCCCATCTATTAAGACCCCAGATATTACCACCATTTGACTGATATTCACTAAGCCAGTCTCCTAGATATTGCTTGGTCTTTCTGCCAAAGGGAGCCAGCGCCTCCTTCCGTCCTTTCCCCATAATTTTTACCGTGCCCGTCTCCCAGTCTATATCTTGAGGTTGGATACCGGCCAGCTCGGAAAGGCGGAGTCCGCTCTCGGTGAACAGAGCGATAATGGCCTTGTCCCGAGTGTTATCCACCTTATCAAGGAGATAGGATACCTGCTCCCGCGTTAAGCTGGGCAGTATCAGCTTGCTGAGCCTCGGTGCTTTCAAGCGTTTCGTGGGATTGGGCAGGTCAAAGGTCTCCTCCCGCCAGTTATAGAATGTCTTGATGGCCCGGTAGTAGGCATGGCGGTTCCCAGGATTCTCAAACTTGAGCAAAAATAGCTCAATATCCTGTCTTTGAGCTCTATCGACATTTACCTCGGACAAAAAGCAACCAAGCTTTATGCGATAGAATTGCGCGGTTCCTGGGGATACTCCCATCGCTTTCCGTGACTGGAGAAATAGGGTAGAGTAATCATGGTCTGTCTGAACGCGGCGGTTGTAGCTTTTCAGGGTTTCCAGAAGCTTCTTGGAGGGAGGACGATTTCCGTGTTTTACCTGGGAGATGTAGGCTTTGCTTAATTTGCTTAACTCGGAAATTTCGGTCACGCTCAAAGTGTTAAGCAATTGTAG
>CAZQXA010000011.1:17814-18348 GCA_964597155.1 uncultured Dehalococcoidales bacterium | reverse complement strand
TATCGCCGGATATCCCTTGTGCCTGGCAGGTGATTTACGACCGCCTGGCGGCTCTAGGTCAGTTAGATAAACTGGAGGAAATCGTGCCAATTCGGGACTGGAGCACCAGTCACGAGGGTGGACCCCGCACGATTATTATATCGGATTAAAAGCAGACTTTTAAGGACTATGATGAATACCAGCGACAAGAATAACCATTTTCTGAGCGAAGGGGCTGAGCCGGAGCAAAATCCTGAGGAAGCCGCCATCAAGATGTGGCTCAAGGTGTTCGTCACCATAAGGTGGATTACCATTCTGGGCATCATTTCTGCCACCTTAGTAGCGTCAAGGATATTCAACATTCAGTTCCCAACCATGGCTGCATATGGAATATGCGTCTTTATCGCTTTGTGTAATGTGGTGCTGATGTACCAGTCCCGAACCCCGGAAAGAATGAAGACCGGCTTATTAATCCACCGAGCCAGAACCTACGGCACCATCCACCTCTTACTTGACCTGCTGGCATTCATTGTACTTCTTCACTTTACCGGAGGA
>CAZQXA010000011.1:8415-17804 GCA_964597155.1 uncultured Dehalococcoidales bacterium | reverse complement strand
AGGGATAGAAAACCCCTTCATCTTCTACTTTGTGCTTCATATCATCGGGGCTAGCGTAATACTCCACTACCGGGTAGTTTATCTGCTAGCTCTGGCTAAGATTGCTGCTGTGACAGCACTGGTCGGTTTGGAGTATGCCGGCCTAATACCTCATCACAATCTCGCGGGCTTTGCTTCCCCTACACTATACCAGCAAGGTAGCTATGTCCTGGCGGTTCTTATCGTCCTAGCAACCGCCATCTTCGCCACCGCCTATATGGCGACATCGGTTGCTGGCGAGTTAAGGAAGAGGCAGCGGGAGGTGGTGCAATTGAGCCAGCGCCTGCTCAAGAAGAGAACCGGAGAGCTGAAACAGGCTTCCCGAGAAATAGCCGAGCTAGAAGAGGCCAGAAATCGCTTCCTCCGCTTTCTGGGGATAACGGTTCACGACCTGAAAGCACCCCTTACCGCTATTCAAAGCTATTTCTGGGTCATGCTCGGCGGATTTGCCGGGACACTCACTGAAAAGCAGAAGAATATGCTGGAAAGAAGCAGCCAGAGAATTAAGGAGCTGCTGACCTTGATTAGCGACCTCTTAGATATTCCACGTATCGACACCGGACAAATCAGCCAGGAGATGGAAGACGTCTCTTTGAACAAAATAATCAAAGCTTCTATAGCTGACTTACGTGACCAGGCGAAGCAGAAGAAGGTGAAGTTAAAGGTAGAATTGCCTCAAGGTCTGCCCAAAATTCATGGTGCCGGCCCCAGGCTCCAGCAGGTGATGGCCAATCTGATAGGCAATGCTATCAACTATACGCCTGAGGGGGTGGTGACCATCAGGCTAAGCGAAAGGGATAACGCCATACAGATTGAAGTTATGGATACCGGAATTGGCATTCCTCCTGAGGACCTGCCCCGTATCTTTGAAGACTTTTTCCGTGCCAGCAATGTGGAAGTCAAAGGGACAGGTTTAGGACTATCCATAGCCAAGAGGATTGTTGAGATTCATGGCGGCAGGATATGGGCTGAGAGTCCTTGCCTAGAAACGGGCAAAGGCAGCAAATTTACCTTCACCCTGCCCAAGAAAAGTGAAACTGAACGGAGGTGAGGCAGATGAAAGCAGGAACCAACCTGGAGAAGGTTCTGGAAAGCGGCATGTTTGCCGTCACTGCTGAGGCAGGTCCGCCCAAGGGGACCAGCGCCGCGGTAATGCAGAGGAAGGCGGAGGTGCTCCGCCACTGCTGTGATGCCGCTAATGTAACCGATAATCAGACGGCCATTGTGCGTATGTCCAGCCTGGCTGGATGTGTGCTTCTCAAGCAGCAAGGCGTTGACCCGGTGATGCAGATAGTCTGTCGGGACAGAAACCGGATAGCTATTCAAAGTGATGTCCTGGGGGCTATAGCTCTGGGCATTGGCAATATCCTCTGTCTATCCGGTGACCACCAAAAGTTTGGCAACCACCCCACTGCCAAGAATGTCTTTGACATCGACTCCATTCAGCTAATTCAAACCCTGAAAAAAATGAGAGATGAGAAGAAATTTCTTTGCAGTGAGGATATCTCAGGTGAAGTGCCCATATTTATTGGGGCGGCCGCCAATCCCTATGCCGACCCCTTTGAGTTCCGCCTGACGAGGCTGGCTAAGAAAGTCAAGGCAGGAGCCGACTTTATTCAAACCCAGGCAGTCTATGATATAGCCAAGTTCATCAAGTGGATGAAGATGGTTGTTAGCCGAGGACTGGATAAGGAGACGCATATTCTGGCGGGGGTGATACCCATCAAGTCAGCGGGAATGGCGCGCTATATGAGAGACTATGTTTCCGGGGTAAGCGTCCCTGATAAGATAGTTACCAGGATGGAGCAGGCGAAGGAAGCCAAAGAAGAGGGCGCCAGGATAGCCATCGAGATTATCGAGCAGCTCAAAGAAATACCCGGAATCCATGGCGTCCATATTATGGCTGTAGGCTGGGAAGAGATTGTCCCTGAAATCGTAAAACAAGCTGGATTATTGCCTAGGCCTGTATTATAATAGCAAGGGAGAGATATGCCGAAGAAGATATTAGTAGTTGATGATGACCCTGATATCCTAGATGCGGTAACTATGATTCTTGAATCTCAAGATTATCAGGTGATTACTGCTCGGGACGGGATAGAAGGGTTGGCTAACCTCAAGGCGGAAAAGCCGGACCTGATGATTTTAGACCTTATGATGCCCAAGATGGACGGCTGGGCGGTGTGCAAAGAACTCCAAGACCCAAGGTGGTCAAAGTATAGGGATATACCCATCTTGATTCTGACCTCGGTGAGAGAGGAAGCCAGCCGCCGGCGCTACGAGCTGGAAACCGGCCTGGAGCTGGATGTTGACGATTATGTGGAAAAACCCTTCAGCCCCGATATCTTGCTGGAAAGGGTAGGCAGGCTCATTAAAAAGGGAAGAAAGGGCTGATTATAAGACATGGAAAAGCGAGCTAAAATCCTCCTCGTTGACGATGATGCCGATTTTGTGGCGGCAACCAAGGTTGTCTTAGAAAGCAAGCCCTACGAGGTAATTGTAGCCTCTGACGGAGATGAAGGATTGCGCAAGGCGAGGGAGGAAAAACCTGATTTAATTCTCCTAGATATAATAATGCCGGTCAAAGATGGGTTTACCGCCGCCGAGCAGCTTAAAAAAGACCCCCAACTCAGCCAAATCCCGACCTTAATGCTAACCGGTTTCGCCGCCAAGGGAGTAGGAACCTCAATCCCGGTCAGCCGAGGCTTTGCCCTGGAAACCGAGGACTATATTGATAAGCCGGTCAGCCCCGAAGAGTTACTAGCCAGGGTGGCAAAGCACCTGAAGAAGGCAGGCTTTTGAAGCTGTGGGTTCGTAGCTCAGTGTCTGTTACGGCTCTAGCCTTTGTCACGCGACTTTGATTGCACAATCCATCTAAATGTGACACGATCTAAAAACTATGTGGCCTAGCATTATCTATACAGCGGCATATCTGATATAAAAAGATCCGCCAGCTCTCAAAGTTAAATCATTATTATTTACCGGCTAATTATCCCTTTATTAGGGATTACCTGGTAATTAGGCTCGGAGTCGTATTTAGCCGAAGTGCCTACCGGGGAAGAGCCCAATCCCTTCTCAGGAGTTATCTCAAACCTCCTGCAAGGGCATAAGTTTAATAGGCAAGCTTGAACGTCTTCGCAAAAGTTCTTGCTTTTAACCGGTACGGCTTCCCAGATTTGTCAAGACCGGCCAAAATCATTAAAATCAGCTATATCGAAAACAAGCTTAAAGGTTCTACCTATAGTCCAGTACCGCCCACCGTAGTGTACAATTTTCCTGTCCAACGCCGCCGCTGTCCAGCCCCTGATGGTCGTCCTAGAGGACCTGCACGATGCCGATAAGGGCACACTGGATATGCTTATGCACGTCTTGCGCCACCTGCTGGTGCAGTTTTGCAGTCGCTGGGGCAATTGGTGCCCTTATCGGCTTGCTTTTCGACCGAGGATGCAGGCAACAGACTCCTTCAGGTTGGCAACACTAAGGGGTTTGACCAGGTAGCCAGCAGCACCCCCAGCTAGCGCCTGGCTTCGCTGTTGAACGTCAGCCGAGGCAGTGAACATGACCACCGGGACTGTCGAGAGTTTTAAGTTACTTTTCATCTGGCTAAGTATTTCCAAGCCATTTTGCCCCGGTAGCCTCCAGTCCAGCAATACCAGGGTAACTTGGTTACCTCTGGCCAACTCCAAGCCTTTCTCACCATCGGCAGCCTGAAGCACGTGATAGCCTTCCAACTCAAGCACTCGCGCGGCGAAATTTCTGATATTGTCCTCATCCTCTATGACGAGGATTGTTTCCCGACTACTTTTCACCATATGCCTCTCCTTTCGCTACATCCCCTTGGGGAAGAGCAAATTGAAAAACGCTTCCCTTACCCGGCTCGCTCTCCACCCAGATCCGACCACCATGTGCTTCTACCAGTGCCTTACACAGAGCCAACCCTAACCCAAGCCCACCTGGTTCCCGCCCCAGTTTGTGTTCAAGGTTAAACATCCGGTCAAACACCCTCTCCAGGTTCTCGCGAGGGATACCTATTCCTTGGTCGGCAACGCTGAGCACCACCTCAGAATTTTGACTTTGAGCGTTTATTATCACCGTGCTACCCTCTTCAGAGTACTTGGTGGCATTTTCAATAAGATTATCCATTACCTGCCTGATGCGTCTGCCATCAACGGTTAACTTTAACTCCGTCTTTGGCAGGTTCAACACTATCTTATGTTCGGGCGTTCTAAGCCTTGCCTCGGCGATAGTGGTCTGGAGCAACGCCGTAATATCGGTCGGTGTCTTATCAAGCCTGAGAAGCCCCGCCTCCAGACGGGACATATCCAGCAGGTGGTCTATAAGCTCAGTCATCCGGTCGGTAGCTCCATCTATGGCACCCAGGTATTCTTGCTTCTCATCTTGCTTCAGTTGCTTATCGTAGGTCAGGAGTATGGTGGAGTATCCCTTGATAGTGGTCAAGGGAGTGCGTAGTTCATGGGAGACTGTGGAAAGAAGGCTACTCTTCAGTTTGTTCAGCTCCTCATATTCAACCACTTTTTTCTCGAGGCGCTTGCGCTGGCGCCTGTCCTCTGCCTCGTGTATCTCACGCTCAATGGCCGGGACAAGCCGCTTAAGATTGTCCTTCATGATATAGTCATGGGCGCCGGCTTTCATAGCGGCTACGGCAGTATCATCGGTGATACTGCCACTAACAACAATAAACGGCAGGTCAAGCCTGCTATCCTTCAATAGGCGTAACGCCTCAAGGGCGTTGAAGTTCGGCATGTTATAATCGGCGATGATGGCATCCCATTCCTGGTTTTTAAGCGCAGTTTGCAAGTCGGCCGCCATGTCCACCCGCTGAAATATCAGGGCATAACCACTCTGTTTCAGCTCCCGCCTTAAGAGGAAGGTATCATCTTCTGAGTCCTCAACAATTAATACCCTAAGTGTTTTTTCCATCTTTACTCCCCTCCTATGCTGGCGGTGGTTCATTCAATAGAAGCCAGTACAGCCCCAGATTCTTAACTGCCTCACTGAATTGGACAAAGTCTACTGGTTTACGGATGTAACTATTGGCTCCCAGACTGTAGCTATTAATCAGGTCCTGCTCCTCCTTAGACGAGGTGAGTACGACTACGGGAAGAAGTTTTGTCCTTTCATCGGCGCGCAGGCGCCGCAATACTTCCAGTCCCTCCACTTTGGGTAACTTCAAATCCAGTAAGATGACTGCGGGCATAATCTTAGGGTCGCGGTCGGCATAGGCGCCAGTAACCAAAAGATATTCCAGCGCCTCGGCACCATCACGCGCCACTATAACCTCGTTTGAAATGTTTTGTTTTTTCAGGGAGCGCAGTGTTAGCTCCACATCGTCCGCGTTATCCTCTACCAGTAGAATAACTCTGCTTCTCATTCCCTCCTCCTTCCTTAAAAGCTAATTTGGGGCAAAGGTGAAATAAAATGTTGCTCCTCGTTTGGGGGCACCTTCAGCCCAAACCCTGCCGCCATGACGGTTAATAATACGCTGCACCGTCGCCAGACCAATGCCGATGCCGGGGAATTCGTCTGCCGAATGTAAGCGCTGGAAGGGAGCAAATAGTTTACCGGCGTAAGCCATATCAAAGCCAACGCCGTTATCACGCACGTAATAGGCTGGTTTGCCATCATGCTGGATAACGCCAAATTCTATCCTGGCTTTTGGTTGCTTACTGGTAAACTTCCAGGCATTGCCGAGCAGATTCTCCAAAACAAGCCGCAGTAGCGCTTCATCCCCGTTCACCATCAGCCCCTTAGTAATGGCAAACTCCACCCGGTTTTGTGGTTGCCCCTGCTTAAGTTCGGCGGCAACTGTCTCAGCGAGAGCACTAAGGTTGACCATTTCGTGTCCCATCTCGCGGCGCGTCACCCGGGACAGAGCCAGCAGGTCGTCGATAAGCTCTCCCATACGCTGGGCAGCGGCGCGCACCCGATAGAGGTGGCTTTTACCCTCTCCATCTAGCTTGTCGGCAAAATCTTCCAGCAGTGCTTGGCTGAATCCGTCTATGCTGCGTAAAGGTGCCCGCAGGTCATGCGAGACAGAATAGCTGAAGGTTTCCAGTTCCTTGTTTGCCGCAGCGAGTTCAGTATTGGCACGCGCTACCGTCAGCGCCTGTTGTCCCAATATTGCTTCTGCCTTCTTGCGCTGAGTGATGTCAGTAAGCATATCTACAAAGCCGGTGATGTTGCCCTCACTATCCCTGAGGGTACTTCGTGTCAAGGCCACTTCGATTTTAGCTCCGTCTTTCCTAATTCGCTGAGTCTCATAGTTGCCTATCTTCCCCACATCTTCCGTTTTCTTACGGAGCTGCTCCGGTTCGCCTTTCTTTCGCAACTCCTCTGGCACTATGTAGTGGAATAGGTGACCTATTATTTCCTCCCCTTTGTAGCCGAACATCTCTTCAGCAGCTAGGTTCCATGCCTGAACTATATCCGCTTTGTCAAGGGTTATGATGGCCTCACCAGCATTTTCGAAAATTGACCTGAATCTCTCTTTGCTTTCCTCCAATTCCAGGTTCAGGGCAATCAGTCCCTTGTTTGTTTCCTCTAGTTCCTGTTGCAGCCCACGGATGGTCTCCTGTGCTTCAGCCAGTTGGCGTTGCAAATCGCTGTTGCTCATTTCGGTTTACCTCTCACCACGACTACCGTGGCATCGTCCTCTTCTTTAGCCAGAACTTGCAGTAGTCGCTGGGCGATGATAGTTGCTGACTCACTGGCCAGTTCCGGGAAATCTTCCCACTGCCAGCGTGTCCTCACCCCGTCAGAGTGTATGACCATAATATTGCTTGGTTCCCAGTGATGTTGGGTAACCACGGGGTTGGGGGCGTTAAGACCGATGATACCCCGGCGGATTACGAACTTCACCGGCTCAGGAGAGTTAAAGATACGCGTCTCAATATTGCCAACAGTAGCGAAGGTCAGCTTATCTTGCGGCCAATCAAACCGCGCCAGTGCCATTACCACACCCCGTGTCGCCCGGCAGGAGCGTCCCACACCACGAAATGTCTCCCCTAGTAACTGAGTGCAGTGGCTCTCCACATATCTCCGTGCTGTCTGCGCGGCACGTTGTGCCCACTGCCCATGCCCCAGACCATCAATGACTCCTACCAGAGCGCTTTCTTCCCACTGTTTAATAACAAAGGCATCACCGTTAAGCCCCATTTGGGGGTGAGGGCGGCTGGCCGCCCCGAAAGATAATGGGCAGGGCGTGCTGCTTGCCCCATTTACACGAACCCAACGCCGGCAGATGATGTAGGTGCCAGCACCGGGCTGAGACTGGATATCAAATTCATCCATGAGCCGGTTTACCGTGCCCAAGCCATAGCCTAAACTGCCGACTGTGGAAGAGCCATCAGCCATGGCTCGCTCTATGTCAGCAATACCTGGCCCCTTGTCTACGGACTCAATCTGGACGCCAGAGCGCCCGTCACTGTTGAGCGGTGTCAGTATCACTGTTCCGCCTCCGGCATGCCTGATCAGATTGGAGGCAAGCTCGCTCACGACGAGCACAATCTCCTCGTTTTCCCTTTCTCTGAAGCCGATTGCCCCCGCCATCGTCTTTGATACCTGCCGCAAGGCACTCAGGTCAGTAGAGTGCCTGACCTCGGCTGTATGCTGGGTTGGTTGCTGCATGCTATTATCTCTTCAGCCATTTTCTTATTGTCACTATTGTGCCTTTGCCAACTTGAGAGTTAATTTCCATTTCATCCATCAGCCGCTTGGTACCGGGTAGCCCTAGACCTAAGCCACCGCTGGTGGAGCAGCCTCCCTCCATGGCTTGCTCAATGTTGGCGATGCCCGGTCCATTATCCTCAAACTTAAGTTCGATGCCGATGCTACCACCGGTGTTAAGCTTCTGACATTGCATAATGCCCGAACCAGCGTAAATAAAAACATTGCGGGCTAGTTCTGAGGCCGCGGTCACAATGCGGGTAACATCAGTAATGCCAAAGCCCAGTGCTTCTGCCGCATCACGTACTGCTTTACGCACCGTCACAATATCGTTCTCCGAATCAATTACTACGGAGTGTGTTGCCTCCGCTTTTTGCTGGATTGGTTGCTGCATGCTATCATCTCTTCAGCCATTTTCTTATTGTCACTATTGTGCCTTTGCCAACCTGGGAATTAATATCCATCTCATCCACCAGCCGTTGGACGCCAAGCAAGCCTCCCCCTAGCCCGCTTCTGGCCGCGTGCCCCGTTTCCATAGCTTGCTTGATGTCGGCGATGCCCGGTCCGCTATCCTCAAACTTCAACTCGATGCCGATACTACCAGTGTCAAGCTTGCGCCATTGCATAATGCCCGAACCAGCGTAAAGAAAAATGTTACGGGCTAACGCTGAGGTAGCGGTCACAATGCGGGTAACATCGGTAACGCCGAAGCCTAGCGATTCTGCGGCCTGACGGGCTAATTTACGCGCCGCCACAATATCATCCTCCGAGCTAATCGCTACTGCCCTATCAAGCCCCTGGCTCAATACCATGGCTCTTCTCCTGGTGCTTATCACTCACCATGTCGAGCGCATAGTCAACATCCAATGCAGTTAAGGCGTTGCCCAGGGTAAGTCCAAACTGTGTGGCCGTGATAGCAACACTGGGACGCATTCCAGCGACAACGGTGCGCCCGCCCATAAGTGCCACCATCTGGACAGTCTCCACCACCGTCCGGGCGAAGAAAGAATCAAGTGTCTCCACCATGGAGATGTCGAGCACCAGTCCCTTCACCTGATACCGCTCCATCGCCTGGAGCACCTGGTCCTGCAGTGCCGATATGCTTTCGTCATCCGGGTCAGGAGGCACAGTAACCATCAATACATCTCGCACCTTAACCACCGAGATGTTCTCAGCCACCATTACATCTCCTTCCCATTAGTTCTTTTGCTCGTTGCCACCTCCAGGCCCAGACTATCCATAGCTACAAGTAGTCCACCTGAAAGAGATGAGCGTGTGGTAATATCAGAGAGGTCAACACCAAGGTGGACAAGAGTCTGAGCAATAGCGGGACGTATGCCAGTCAAAATCACCTGTGCCCCTAACAGCCGCACCGCGCTGATAGTGTCAATAAGGTGCTGAGCCGTCTGGGTATCAATGGTCGGCACGCCAGTTACATCCACCAGAGTCACTGGTGAATTAGTCTCTACGACGCGCTCTAGCAACCGCTCCATAAACTGCTGGGTGCGCTGGCTATCCAGTGTGCCGATAAGAGGGGCGACAAGCACTCCCTCCCAGACCTGCATAACCGGCGTGGAAACCTCAAGAATTTCCTGTGCCTGACGTTGGATAATCTCCGTTTGCTTTGCCAGTGCCTCCTCTGCCTTCTTGCGCTCAGTGATGTCACG
>CAZQXA010000011.1:0-8315 GCA_964597155.1 uncultured Dehalococcoidales bacterium | reverse complement strand
CTTTGTCTTTTATCATTTTACCCTCCTATTAGTATTTTCTCAGGTTACGGGCACCCTTCTTTCATACTTGAACTCTCATCTTAGCTACCTCCGAAAAGAACCGAGTAGATAAACTTAAGAATTCTTAGCTATCGTTATTTGGCTTGGATTTTACCATCTGTCCATTTTGTTGTCAATGGTATTGACAGGTGTCCACGTATATATTTAGCTTTGTGGCTATAGTTAATTAGTACTAGGTATAATAGGTGACAAGGGGCATTTCATAGTTGGTTCGGGACTGGTTGGATAGGCCACGGGGAAGATAATGGTGGCTAAAGGGCTCAAAATAACCTTATATTGACGTAAGGCCAGCCTTGGTGTAGCCGTTGCTTATTCCAGAGGTGCCTTGAGTTTTTAATGTAATAGTCCCCCCAGTATCTCGCGCCTATTTTAAGACAACAAGAAGCTATTTTGTGACATTTGGCCTAGGTGGATGAACCACTAACCTTATTGGATACCTGCCGGCGTAGGCGACGGGGTGCTGGTTTAGAGAGGGGGTATTAGACCAGACCCACCAAGTTGGAGCCATTGTGTGAGCTTGTCAATTACTTTCGGTTGGTTGAAATAGTTAGTGTGGTATACTTGTGAATTTGTACCAAAGTCCAACGTCTCCTTGATAAACTTACCTATCTGTGGGTCTATCTGGGTCATCGAGGGTACATCAACCACAAGGTCATTTGGTTTTCCCATCAGCTGGTCCATAGCTATGTCACCAAGCCAAGATAGTAACCTTGGCGGGAATTCCTTTGGCTCACTGTTTTCACCAGGCAACCTTGGTTCAAAGTTGGATACAACAGCATAATAGCGGCTTTTTTCTGGTGTTGGCTGGCCAGGCTGAAAATCGTTGATTTTTTTAATAAAACATCCGCCAGGTTGCATGGCAGCGAGCCCTGGGACTGCGTTATCCATCAGGGCGTTAGTCGCACAGAATTCCACAAGTGCCCCCAGCCCCTTGATTATCTCGCCGAGAATTAAAGAGGCTACCTTGGCTTGAGGTATCAAGCCTGCTATCCTGCAGGCTCCGACGGCAATATTGGTGTACAAGTCTGCCAGGGTTTTCCAGTTTTCCACCGAAGCCAGTTGGGTCCCACCGTTCGTACAGGCGACGAATATAGCCCGGTCAAAGTGCGCCTGCCAGCCGGACGAAGGTAGCAGTTGCTCCACGAGGCTACGGAATACCAAGCCACCTCTACTATGAGCGATTACATCGATGTGTGGCGGTTGCTTCCAGTCGTAGCCTAGCAAAGAGGCAAGCAGTTCCTCGGCGTTAGTCGAGGGGTCTTCGCTTAGCGTTGCGTGATTGAAACCTAAAACAGCATCATAGGTGGACAGGGCCTCTCCCAGGAATTTGCGCCCCTCGGTTGTCCCCGCAAGCGACCCGAAGCCGCTGGTCGTGCTGCTGAAGGTACCGTGGACAAGCAATAAAATCCGCGCCGGCTTATCAGGTGGGAGGGACGTCCCGGAAAGCTCACCAATCAATTGCCAGTCTTCAATATCTGCCGAGCCGATCCTGACAAAGCCCCGCGTCACCTTTCGCTCTAGGAATTTCATCGCTTTGTCGACGACAAAGCTAGCAACAAATTTAAGTACAAAGGTTCGCACCCTGCCCCAAAAGAATTTTTCAATCGGTCCGCCGCCCTTCGTCTTTCTTTGAGGAAGGATGGTTGGCGTAAGTGGGATGTAAAATGTTGCCCGTCTTGTGGCTTCCGCTTTCTTGGCTGCGCCGCGGAGCCGCCGGCCAGGTATGTCCGTAATTCTGCTGGGATATTGCCACGAATACATTCCGTCTTGTTCAAGAAGCAGGATAGCGCCTTCATCTGGCCCTAAATCCAACTCGTATTTTGTCATACTTGGTTTTGGTTCCTTGAGCTTACCTGGTCCGCGTCCGACTGGAAGGGCTGCTTCAATTGTCGGCTCAAGCTCCGGATTATCAATCAAGGTCATCTCTTGTTCTGCCAGGGCCGAGATTAATACTTCGTTTTCGTCAACTTGGGAAGGCTTGAGACCTTTTTCAGGGGGGAAAGGCTCGGTTAGCTTGATACCTGGTGGGAGTGTAACGCGCAGTCCACTGGGCCTGTGCAAGGTTTCCATATGTCACCTCCATTGGCGAGGGAAGGGATTATAGATATCCTCGCGGCACGTCTCTGGCTAATGACAGGGTATACAAACCATGTTCCCTTTGCGCGAGGGATTGTACTTTATGACTACCCGATAGTCAACTCTCCCCTTTTCCTACTATACTGTGATTTGCATTTGTTGGCGCCGCTTGAAGCTGATATAATTTGCCAGAGCCTAATATAACGAAGCGATTTTTGATGGTTATTATCAAGACTCGTAACCTGACCAAGAAGTTTAAAGACCTGCTAGCCGTAGACAAGGTAAACCTGGAGGTGGCAAAGGGCGAATGCTTTGGTCTGCTGGGACCTAATGGAGCCGGGAAGACCTCCCTCATCAGGATGATAACCGCGGTATCACCTCCCAGCGGCGGTGATATAAAGGTGCTGGGTAAAGACCTTGCGAGCCATTCCCGCCAGGCGAAGGCTATCTTGGGGGTAGTCCCCCAGCTGGATAACCTGGACTCGGATTTGACTGTGCTTCAGAATCTGATGACCTTTGCCCGGTACTTCAACATACCCAAGAATGAGGCACGCCGGCGCAGCCTGGAAGTCTTAAGCCTGTTTGAGCTTGGAAACAAGCATAAAAGCCACATAGCAGAGCTATCGGGGGGGATGAAACGGCGCCTGCTGATAGCCAGGGGCTTGATTAACCAGCCCCAGATACTGGTTCTTGATGAGCCGACAATAGGCCTCGACCCGCAGGGCAAATACCTGGTCTGGGACAAGCTCGCTGAACTAAAGTCCCAGGGTGTTACCCAGCTCCTATGCACCCAGAATATGGAAGAGGCGACCGTGCTTTGCGACCGGGTGGCTATAATGAATCAAGGCAGAATCTTAAGCCTTGGCACTCCCCGGGGTCTCATTGCCCAATATGCCGGCAGTGAAGTATGGGAGATTGAGGTAAAACAAGAGGAAAGGGATAAAACCATCAAAGAGCTAGAAAGGCGTGGGCTTGGCTTTGAGGAGGTGGGAGGCAAGATTCATGTCTTCCACGCAGAGAGTAGCCAGATGAGCCGGGGATTGGTGGATTTCCCCCGGAGACTCGAGCGGAGACCGGCCACATTAGAGGACGTCTTCTTCCGGCTTACGGGGAGGTCTTTAGCCGAATGAGCCCCTTTTCCTGGCGTTTTATCAGGGTGTGGCAGCGCAACCGGGATGTCTTCTTCAGGCTATGGCACTCAGAAGCCCCTGGTTCTATAGCCGAACCGATTTTTATTCTGCTGGCTATGGGCTTGGGCTTGGGGGCATATGTTGGCCTGGTTGATGGGCAGAGTTACGTTGAGTATATTGCCCCGGGTATTATCGCCAGCTACGCCATGTTCAGTGCCAACTTTGAGTGTACCTATGGCAGTTACATACGCATGGAGTACCAGAAAACCTATGACGCTATCCTGGCCACTCCGCTGAGCGTGGAGGATGTCATCGCTGGCGAAATATTCTGGGGAGCGACACGCTCGCTGATGACGGGCACCCTCATCCTGGCCATTGCCGCTATTTTCCAGCTGATACCTTCACCCTGGGCACTGCTCATACCGCTACTTGCCTTCCTGGAAGGCATAATGTTTTCTTCCATTGCTATGCTCTTTACCTCTTTTGCCCCCTCCATCTACAGCTTTAATTACTATTTCACCCTGTTTGTCACTCCCATGTTCTTTTTCAGCGGGGTGTTCTTTCCCCTCTCCTCTTTCCCGGATATAGTGCAGACCTTAAGCTGGATAGCACCGCTAACGCCGATGGTGCATCTTACCCGGGCGCTAACCAGCGGGGAATTTCACCTCGGCCTTCTGGGGGCGCTGGCTCTTATAATTGGACTGGCCGCCCTGTTCTTTTACATATCGCTGGTTACGATGAGGCGCAGACTAATCGTCTAAGAGCGTTCAATACTAAACTGGCTTGCTTTCCGGTTCGGGTCTGAGGGGAGGCCTGACACCGGCTGGCCACGACTTGGTTTCCAAAGGCTTGCAGATAATCTCGGTGATGTGGAGCTCGTGGAGTTGGGTTGAAGGCGCGCTAGTAGCCACCACGGCGGTGTCGGCGCCGCGGCCAGTACCGGCCACGGCGATTACCTTTTCCCCGATAGCTACACAGCCACCATCTGTCGCCATCAATATAATCTCAAGGCAGACTTTCATTCCCTGGCATAGGGTGCGCAGAAGGATAGCCATGACCGCGGGTGTTGTCGTACCGTAGAAGCCCTCAGTGTGGAACAACATGGTGCCGAAGTGAAGGCGGTGCCCTTTCTCCTCCAGCTTTTTGGCCAGCGCCGTGGGAAACCTTTGTTTGCCAATGAAGCCGTATTGATGAGGCACTACCACCATCTTAATCCCGGTACCGGCAAAACGCTCTGCGGCTAGGCGGGCGGTATCTCCCGTCGTCGAGGCGAGGACGATTTTAGTTATGCCTCGAGCCTTGGCTCGCTCAGCTGCCAGGCGCAGCGTCTCCTCGGTATTCTCCAGCCCTGCCGTCTCAAAGTAGGTTATCTTCTCTTCCAAATTTTACCTCCTCTTTGGTGCTATTCTAACATATGAACTTATTTATCTCACTGTTATCCTGATGGCGGCCTGTTATTCGGGGGCGGCGGATTCTTCATGCCGAGGCGGAAGTACTCGCCGGTATCCTTGCGCTTCCAGTTGACCGATATCTTCTGGCTGGTGGGGAAGAGCATCTTAATGGCTCCCGGCTTGGGGCATTCCTCAACACAGCCACCGCAATACCAGCACTCTTCGGCGTAAAGGACTATAGGTGGTTTCTTCTTTTCGGGATTGGGCATCATGACATCGGTCGGGCATACCTCTAGGCAGAGGTTGCAGCCGTGGCAAATATCAGGATTGAACTCCACCACCTTGTTCGGCGTTGGCGGATTGGATACCATATAAACCTTGCCATTCATCTTAATTATAACCCCCTTTCTAAATCGGTAATTTTAAAGACCGCAGTGAAGCTGATAATTCTCCTCATAGGTAGGGGCATAGGGCGGTCTGAGGTGATAGTCAACTGGCAGTTCCCTGACCTTAACCTGGTTATCCTCCAGCCTGACGGGGAGCAACTTTTGCCATTCGGGCGGGTCAAGGGCGGGATAATCAAGCCGGTAAAAATCCAGGTAGACGCTGCTCGCCTTCCGTGCCAGAGAGGCGCTCAGGGTCATCTCGCCGACGGTAATAAGCGAGAAGCATTCCAGCAAGCGCCCCAGTTCATGGGGATTGGAGGCGAAGGCCTTAGCCCCCTCCGTTTGCTTAAGCTCTTTGAGCAGCCTTAAGCCTAAATTCAGGGTTAATTCGTTCTTATACTTTCCGCAGTAGTCCTGCATAACTCTGGCGATAGCATAGTTTAGTTCTTTCCAGCCGATACCATCTTTGCTTTGTTTCAGCGGCTGGAAGGCGATAGCCTTTTCCGCTTCTACCTGCTTGCCGTCTACCGCCGGCTCAGGCGCTGTCCGGGCATAGGCGGCTGCCTTTCTGCCGGCATACCTGCCAGTGGTATGGGATTCACCATGGCAGCCCCCGCCAAAGAGAGAGGCACCACCGGCGGCATATAGCCCTTCCAGAGATGTCCTCAGATCCCAGTCAACCAAGAGGCCGCCGCCAGCTGAGCTTCGCAGGTAAGGTGGTGACATTCCCATCCAGAAATTCGAGATGCGGTATGCCTCAGGAAGCATCACCGGCGCCTGGAGCATGTCCTTGTCCGGGTCAAAGCCGGCCTTGGTGAAGGTATCATATATCGGAATACGGGTCTTACCCTCATTACCGACCATCATGCCGAATATTGCCCTCCGCTCATGTTCCGGCAGTCGCGTCAGGTCGGCATAGAGGGGCAGGCTAAATTCCCCGTTGAGTATGCGCTCAGGTAAGTCCTGAGTAAGGTCGTTCAGGACGTATTCCTTGAGGTAGTAAAAGAGGCCTATCCCTATGCCCAGCTGGAATTTTTGTCCCGGGGAGGGGAGGAACCGCTCTGGCATTGTTTTAAGCTGCCGGCCATTGAAATCAACCCAGGGCACCTCTTTCCCGTTGGCATCCACTATTGGGGTGCCATGATAGGTATTGCTGGCATTAGCCATGCTGTAGGGAGCATAGCCAAAGCCGTACATCCAGCCCGGGCCGGTCTGCTCCATCAGGGTGAACTCGGCACCGGCCTTCCAGCCTATGGCCTGACCGACACCGGCACTATTAAGGTCACCCATGGAGCCTGAGGCAGTTAATTCCGGGGCAAATGACCATAGTCGGCCAACACCGCCGGTGGCGATTATGGTGGCTTTCGACTTGAAAACATAGAACTCACCGCTCCGCGTATTGACGCCGGTAGCCCCGACAACCCTGGCTCCTTGCCTGCCTCCCTCGGTGAGCAGGCTGGTTATGACAATCCTATTATAGATAGCCACACCCAACCGCTTCATCTCGTTATAGAGGCAGGGCTTGATGTTATATCCCCAGACGCGTATAACGTGCCTGTTCTGGTAGTCGTAGGCAAACATTAACTTGGTCTCTTCGTCCCTGAAGTCAGCCCCCTTGAATTCGTCCTCAACATCTCTAATCCGGACTCCCATTTTTTCACAGTCAAGCAGGGTATCCCAGCTTTCCTTGGTAACAATATAGCGAACATTGCCACTGGTATAGCCATGGGCGCTATCAAATACCGCCCTGGTATACTCTTCAGGGGTAACCCTGGAGCAGGGATTGGTGCAGGCACCGTGCCAGTGGTCGACGCCGGCACCACCAGCCCCGCTTCTTTTGGCCATGCCCCTTTCGGCGACGACGGTCTTGGCTCCATTATTAGCCGCGCTTATGGCGGCGTGGCAGCCAGCAACACCCCCACCGATAATAAGGACATCAGAAGTAATTTCGTTCACCTTGCCGTAGCCTATGGGGTATGGCCACTGGGGAATAGTCCCATCCTTTTGAATACATTCATACCAGGTAGTCATGTGCCTAGCCTCCTAATAGAATATTTTAAAAAACCACTTGACAATTGCCATAGAATATGTATAATTTATTTAAGGAATAATAATTAATGTAAATTATAATCAGGAAAAGGTTGTTAGGACAAGTCTTTCCTAACTTTTTTTATTTATAGGGGGTTAAAGAACCGAAAATGTAATCCGATAACCAAATCCGAAATACCGAATTTTTACGACTAAAGGAGAGTAAAACAAGGTGAAAACGCCTTCAATAATAAAAATACAATCTGCCCCGAGGGCAGAAACATACATTAGGGAAACCATTACCGAGGCCGAAGAAGAACCTCCGGGTAAACCTGCTCTATTAGCTCCTGAAGAAGAGCCCCCCAGTACCAGCGCCCAAAGACGACGGTTCTTTGGGCACATATCGGAAAACCTCTGGAACGACTGGAAGTGGCATTTCCGCAACCGCATTACCACTGTTGACGAGTTAGGTAGGTTCATACCCTTAACTAGCGAAGAGCAGGCTAAGCTCAAGCTGGTCACCAGCAAGTACCCGCTCTCAATAACCCCCTATTACCTCTCCCTGATTGACCCCGCTGACCCCCGCGACCCAATCAGGAAACAGGCGGTGCCCGACTTTGACGAGATAGCCCTAGCCGGCATCGGCTTTGAGGACCCTCTTGAGGAGAAGCGAGATTCGGTTGTCCCCGGCCTGGTGCACCGCTACCCCGACCGCGTCTTAATGGTGCTGACCGATATCTGTCCCATGCTCTGCCGCCACTGCACGCGTAAGCGGGAGTGGCACCATGGTGGCTGGGTGCGTTCCCCTGAAGAAGTCGAAGCCATGCTGGACTACATACGTAGTCATAAGGGCATCAGGGATGTGGTCATCTCCGGTGGTGACCCCTTAACCTTATCTACCCCCAACCTGGAGAGCGTTATCTCCCGGCTGAGGCGGATAGAGCATGTTGAAATCATCCGTATCGGCACCAGATTTCCGGTGGTATTGCCCCAGCGTATAGATGATGAGCTGTGCGCCATGCTTTCCAGGTACGAGCCGATATGGCTCAATACCCACTTCAACCACTACCGCGAGATAACTCCGGAAGCCGCCGCCGCCTGCGATAAGCTGGTGCGGAGTGGCGTTCCGGTAAATAACCAGAGCGTTCTGCTGCGTGGTATCAATGACAGCGTGGAGACACAGACCAAGTTGTGCCAGGGGCTGCTCAAGATTAAGGTGCGCCCTTACTACCTCTTCCAGTGCG
>CAZQXA010000010.1:0-18477 GCA_964597155.1 uncultured Dehalococcoidales bacterium | reverse complement strand
CTACCTACCACTGGACGAACATCGGCATGACCACGTGCAGGTAGTTATCTGTCCCCACCGGGCGGATAACGCCGGGGCTGGAGGGGTTGGTCGTCTCCAGGGCCACCTGCGCCTCTCTAAGCACGCTCAGGACATCGGTCAGATACTTGCCGTTGAAAGCAATCTTGGCCTCCTCGCCCTCGACCATGGCATCAATCTCACCAACGTCATCGCCAATCTCCTCGGAACGGGCGGAAACCACCACCTTGCCCGGGGTCATCTCGCCGCCGGGGGTCACCATCAGGCGAACGATGCCGCTGCCATCACGGGCAAAGATAGAGGCCGTCTTGGTCGCCCTCAGGAAATCGCCAACGCTGATTACCGCCTTGGTCTTAAAGCTCTTGGGAATGAGCTGGGAGTAATTGGGGAAGGTGCCCTGAATCAACTGGGAGACCAGCTCAATATTCTTTAAGCGAAACAGGGCCTGCCCCTTATCAGGGTTTACCGTTATCTCCACCGCCTCCTCCTGCTCGGCGATAAGCCGATTCAGCTCACCCAGGGTTCGGGCGGGAATAATGACCTCGATCTTCTTGCTCACCTTCTGGGCAAGAGGCAGTTTGTATACGGATAGGCGGAAACCGTCAGCCGCCGCCAGTGTCAGCAAATCGCCGTCAAACTCAGCATCGACGCCGGTAAGCACCGGCCGGGACTCCTCGGTGGCGGCGGCAAAGACCACCCGGGCAATCCCCTCACGCAGTTCTTCCACCTCAACCTTGGTGGTAACACCCCCTTCAACCTTGGGGATGGGCGGAAAGTCCTTGGCGTCAACCCCGCTGATTCGCGCCTCAAAGCGGGCACACTTTAAGCCCAGGGTCTTGGTCTGGGGGGAAAGGTTAATATCCACCTTCTCCGCCGGCAGGGAGCCGATAAACTCGGAGAGAAGCCGGGCAGGAACGGTGATTGCCCCCTCCTCCTCCACCTTAGCCCCAATCCAGCAGCTGACCGCCATTTCCAGGTTGGTAGCCGCTAATTTGAGCCGCGACTTCTCGGTAGCCAACAGGACATTATTAGTTATGGGAAGGGTGGTTCTGGTAGCGACCGCTCTGCCCACTATCCCCAGCCCCCGGTTCAGGTTCTCCTGAAGACAAGATAACTTCATAGCGCACCCCCCAAGAAGCTAGTGGTGATAGCGTAGTATATACCAATAATTATTTTTACTCAAGGGTAATAGTGCCGCTTTTGCCACCACTTTTTTGAACTAAACGGATATTCTCGATTTTCATGCCCCGGTCCACTGCTTTACACATATCATAAATGGTCAGAGCGGCAACAGCGGTAGCCGTCAGCGCCTCCATCTCCACCCCGCTCTTACCGGTGCTCTTCACCGTGGTGGTAATCTCCAGGGCGTTATTCTTCTCATCGAGCTTAAAATCAACCTTGACATCGGCAATAAGCAGGGGATGGCAGAGGGGTATTAAACGAGGCGTCTCTTTGGCCGCCATGACAGCCGCCAGCTGGGCTACCGCCAGAACGTCCCCCTTGGCCATCTGCCCCTTTTTGATTAGAGCCAAGGTAGCCGCCTGCATCCTGACCACGCCCTTAGCCACCGCCTGGCGCTGGGTATCGGGCTTAGCGGAAACATCCACCATCCTGGGGCGGCCCTGCTCATCCATATGGGTTAATTCATCCATTGACTAAAGTAACCCCCCGTTTTAACAGTAGTTTTGCTTCCCACCCAACCCGCCCTAGAGAAGTATCGCCTCTATATACTTCTCTCCCCTTATCCCTCCGTATATAGGAGTGGATAGAGGTAAAACCTCTATTGGGTGGGAGGGTGGGAAGTATAACCAACGCTAAAAACCGGACGATCCCCCTTCGTATTTTTATTCGTATCCTTGTAAGAGGGACTTCGTCCCTCTAAAACTTCTTGTTTTACCCACCAACCTGGGAGAAGGGACGCTTTTTAGGCAGATAGCCCTCAGCCAGGTGATGCTTTAAGGGCTTATTAGCCACCGCTTCCCTAATCAACTGTTTTAAGCCTACCATAGAAATGCCCTGGCGCAGGGGCTGTTTAAGGTCTACTTCGTAGTCACTCAATAGGCAGGGGCGGAGCTTGCCGTCCGCCGTCAAGCGCAGCCGGTTGCAGTCAAAACAGAAATGCTCGCTAACCGGGGTAATAAAGCCAATAGTTCCCTTGGCTTGAGCCAAGCGAAAATACTTGGCTGGCCCATTGCCCACCGAGGGCAGGCAGGGCTCCAGTTCTCCCAAGAGCCCCAGCCGCCTTTTCATTTCGCTGGCGGAGACAAATCCCGGAGCCGGGGCGGTGCCACCAGCCAGGGGCATAAGCTCAATAAAGCGGACATGCCACCCCTCGGCTATGGTCTTATCGGCGAAATCCAAAAGCTCATCATCGTTAATGCCCGATATAACCACCATATTGAGCTTAACCGGCTCGAGCCCGGCCTCTCTAGCGGCCTCAATGCCCTCCAGCACCTGGGCAAGACTGCCACCGCCACGGGTAATAAGCTCAAACCTATCCGCTTTAAGGGTATCCAGGCTGATATTAACCCTCTTTAGTCCGGCAGATTTTAGCTCAGCCGCAAAAGAAGAGAGCAAAGTCCCGTTGGTGGTCAGGGAAATATCATTTATGGTTTCTATCCCAGACAAAAGCTGTACCAGCTCAGGTAACCCCGACCTCACCAGCGGCTCGCCGCCGGTAAGCCTGAGCTTATCTATCCCCAGCTCGGCGGCGGCACGGGCTATGGTGCCGATTTCCTCGTAGCTCAGAATGTCGTCATGGGACATCAGCTGGACACCACCGGGCGGCATGCAGTAGATACAGCGCAGGTTACAGCGGTCGGTGACCGAGATGCGCAGGTAATTTATGGGACGCTGGAATGAATCGGAAAGTCCAGTCATAGACTATACTCTCTAACAGCTATTATACACGAAAGCGCTGGGGATAAGCTATCACCTTTTCCCCCCGTGTGCTATTATATCTAGAGAAGGCCATATCCGGGAGGTTTCAGGTATGGAAACGAAATTGCAGATGATTTACTGGAAGGGCGATAAATTCTGGGTCGGGAAGTTGCTTGAGCATCCTGAAATAATGACCCAGGGTGAGACGCTCGAAGAGCTTGAAGAAAACATGAAAGACGCATATATGCTGATGGCTCTGGAGGATGTCCCTGACGGCCACAAAGTCAAAGAGCTAGACCTGAAGGTATGAAGAGAAAAGAGCTAATAAAAAAGCTTACTTCTGCCGGGTGCGAGCTTGTCAGGCGCGGCGCCCGGCATGACCTTTATAAAAATCCGAAAACCGGCGAAAGCAGCCAATCCCAAGACATGATGATATAGACGAGAATCTTGCCAGACACATAATAAAGAGATTGGCATAACAGTGGGAATTTTTTAGCAACCAAGGCCGTGGACGATAGAAGAGGCTTTAGCCGATAGCCAGTAAGAGATTTACCCCCGTTTCATCAACAGCCGGCATGCCTGCCGGGCTGCCTTTCCCCGGTGGCTCACCCGGTTTTTAACCTCTAAGGACAGCTCAGCCATCGTCTTATCCAGCTCAGGGAGGTAGAAGACCGGGTCATAGCCAAAGCCATTCTCCCCCTTAGGCTCGAAGGTGATAAAACCGCGGCATTCACCGGAGCAAAAATCAACCTTGCCCTCAGGGGTAGAGATAGCGATAACACAGCGGAAAAGAGCCGAGCGCTTCTCCCAGGGTACCCCTTTTAGCTTGGCTAATAAATAATCAACCCTATCCCTGTCCGAAGCGTCCTCGCCGGCATAGCGGGCGGAAAGCCGGCCGGGCTCACCGCCGAGGGCGTTCACCTCCAGCCCGGAGTCATCAGCCATGGTTAACAAGCGGCTCTCCCTAGCTAAGATTATCGCCTTTAATCGGGCATTCTCTTCCAGGCTTTTCCCCACCTCAGCCACCTCGGTGGTAATACCCAGCGCTGCCGGCAAGACCAGCTCAAACGGTATACCCTGGAGCAAAATCTGGTACTCACGCAACTTGCCTTTATTGTTGGTCGCCAGCAGGAGTTTAGGCATTATCTTTAGTCCGATAGGGCGGTAAACCTCCCCTTAAGCTTCTTTGAAACCTCGGGCATGGTGGTGTACTCCATCTCTTCTAAAGGCAGGCGGTGCGGCTCAAAGGGGCCGTGACGGCGCAGAAAATCAGCGGCATCGAGGGCTTGCTGGCGGGCATTATCAAAAGACTTGTCGGCAAACATATCACGGGGTCCTACCAGCCTACCTCCAGAAAGCTGAAAGCCGAGGGCGGTCACCCTCGGCGGCCCGTCAAAGCGGGTCGGGGTGCTATCCTCAACCGATACCGGCATTAAAGGACCGTGATGTGAGCCCCGCATCCAGCCCTCCACCAGCAGGGGCAAGGTGAATGGCTCCAGCACCTCTCCCACCGCCGGAAACACTCCCTGAGAGCGGACAATGCAGACCGGGTCATCCTTGCCCACATAGCGCCCGGCAATTAACGCCAGCCGCTGGGTAGAAGATGCCGCCGCTATCTCCTTGCTCTCCCGGTGATAGACCGCCTTTACCATAAAACGTGACGGTGCCCCGATGAAAACAAGTAAATCATAAATCTCCTCGGGGGCATTAAAGGATATCTTCTTGCTTTCCTTCACATCGTGCACTTCAAAGGCAAAACCGCCGTGCATATTTGGGGCGATAACCAGCCCAATGGTGTTAAAGGGGTCGGCAAACATCTTATACAGCGGCATATTCCAGGCGCCGGCTGAGGTCTTATCGGCCATAAAGATAATAACCGTCTCCGCATCCCGCTCCTTAAATTCCATCTCGGCCACCCCGGGACCCATCCCGCGGACATTGCCCGAGAAGGCGTCAGCCAGCAGGTCCTGCCCGGCGCCGTGGAGCTTCAGCTTTTTGGCCAGACTGGTACAGTCAACAAAGGTGTCCCAGGCAAGCCTATGGATTTTTTCACTATCCTGGCCCTGCTGGTGGGTCATAATCAGTTGCAGGTCATCGCCGCACTTGGTCACATAACAGTCAATGAGCAACCCCTGCTTCTTGGCCCTCTCGGTGCACTGGCGGGCCCTGTCTAAAATATCGGGATGAGACTCGGAATGCCCCACATAGCCGCCAATGTCTGCCTTGATTACACTCAGTGTGAGATTCATATTTCCTCCTTGCCGCAATTTGGCTAATACTCAATCCCCTCCCGCGCCGCCACCCCCTCATCATAAGGGTGCTTGATATTCAGCATCTCGGTAACCAGGTCAGCCGCCTGGACCAGCCGACTATCAGCCCGGCGACCGGTAAGGATAAGCTCCACGCCCCGAGGCTTATCATCAATAAGTTTTAGCACCTCATCCAGCTCAACCAGCTTGAAGGCAACCGCTAGATTCACCTCATCCAGGACTACCAGGTCATAGCCGCCGCTAAGCATAGCCTGGCGGGCAGCCGCCAGAGCCTTTTTCGCCTGTTCCTTATCTTCTGTTTTAACTTCTGGCGGGTAGACAAAGCTCCCGGAGCCAAAACTTTCCACAGTAACATTGGGTAGCCGGGAAAGGATTTTGCCTTCGCCAGAGGGAGAATCGCCTTTCATAAAATGGACAATATAGACCCTAAGGCCATGACCCAAGGCACGGATTACCGCCCCTATGGCGGCTGAAGTCTTCCCCCTACCATCGCCGGTAAAAACCTGAACCAGGCCCCGGCGCTGTTGTCTTGGTGATGAGGAATTAAATGATGCCTTTTTAACCAATGAATCCCTTAAGCGAGAGCTGACGGTAGTTAAGATAGTTTAACAACCCCACCCCGAAAAATCAAGGTTTTTTATGAACCCTATCCCCCTGTTTAATCTACGTTTTATTTCCCACCCTGCCCACCCTCATAGGCTTCGCCTCTTTGCATCTCTTTAACCCCTCCCCCATCTGGGTGGTGTCCCCCTTTCCCCCAAAGTGAGAGAGGTCTAACCTCTTTCGGGCGGGTGGGTGGGAAAAAAGACCTAAAGTAACGGGGGAGGAGGGAAGAAAAAGTTAGGCTAAAAAGCATCAGCCTATTTGTTAACCCGCAAGCGATAGTGCTATAATTACACCGCACAAGGTTTTTAAGCCCAAAACTATCCAGAAAGAGAAGGACTATCAAAATGGCATCAACCAAGGACCTGATCGAGGAATATAAGAAAAAGAGAGCCAAGATACTAGAGATGGCGCCTCCTGAGGTTATTGAAAATCGCCATAAAGGCGGGCAGTGGACTGCCAGGGAAAGGATAGACTATCTATTTGACCCCGGCACCTTCACCGAGATAGGGCTGTTCGTCAAGCACCGGACTGTCCATTTCGGCATGGACAAGAGGGAGGTGCCGGCGGAAGGGGTAGTTACCGGTTACGGCAAGGTAAACGGCAGACCGGTCGTCGCCTTTGCCGAGGACTATATGGCTATGGCCGGAACCTTCGGCGAATATCACGGCTTGAAAGAAATCAGAGCCATCAACTTTGCCAAGGACATGGGCTGGCCCATCATCGGCATGAACGACTCCGGCGGCGCCCGTCTCCAGGAGGGAATGGATACCCTGGAAGCCTACGGCTGGATATTCCGGGCTCAAATCCAGGCTTCAGGTATCATCCCCCAGATAGCTCTGCTGCTGGGCCCCTGCCTGGGCGGGCAGGCATATCACCCTATAATGCAGGACTTCCTCATCCAGACCCGCAATACCGGCTTTATGGGAATTGCCGGCCCGGCTTTTGTCAAGACCCAGCTGGGAGAGGAAATCTCCCTGGAGGAACTCTCCGGCTGGAAAGCCCACGCCGTTAAATCGGGGCAGACCCATATCGTGGCCGAGGACGATAAAGATGCCATAGACAAGGCTAAGGAGCTCCTGTCTTTATTCCCCTCCAACAATAGAGAGATGCCGCCCACCATTAAGACCAAGGATAACCCGGAGCGCACCTGCCCTGAACTGGATACCATCATCCCCGATAAACCCACCCAACCCTACGACATGTACAAGGTAATCCACGCCATAGTTGACGACGGCTATTTCCTGGAGACACTAAAAGACCACGCCAAGAGCACCATCACCGGCTTTGCCCGCTTTAACGGCCGCCCGGTGGGAATATGGGCCAATCAGCCGATGTGGGCCGCGGGCATTATTGATATTGATGCCTCAGACAAAGGGGCCAGGTTCGTCAGATTCTGCGACCTGTTCAACATACCGGTGGTCACCCTCCAGGACTGCCCCGGCTATATGATAGGCTCCGAGCAGGACTGGAAGGGCATCCTGCGCCACGGCGCCAAATTGCTTTTCGCCTGGGCTGATGCCTCCGTGCCCCTGATTTCAATTATCATGCGCAAGTCCTACGCCGGTGCCCACTACGGCATGCTGGATAAGGGCATTGGCGCCGACTTGGTCTTCGCCTGGCCCACCGCCAGGGTCACCATCGTTGGCGCCGAGACCGCGGCCAGCGTTATCTTCGCCAGAGAGATAAGGGAATCCAAGAGTCCGGAGGAAACGCGGGCCAAGAGGATTAAGGAATACGACGAAATCTACGAGAACCCCTATCGCAGTGCCGAGCGGGGCTATACTGACGATATCATCATGCCCAGCGATACCAGGAAGGTCATCAACCGCGCGCTGGATATCCTGGCCGAGAAGAATAAGGATAACAAGGCGTTCCTCGCCCGACCCTGGCGGAAGTATTCCAATATCAATCTATAGGATGGACTATCACGGAGATTATCCCCGCCATAGACATCAAAGACGGCAAGTGCGTCCGCCTCTATCAGGGCGATTATGAGCAGGAGACGGTATTCGCCGACGACCCCCTAGAGGCCGCCCTGGAGTGGCAATCTATGGGGGCACCAAGGCTGCACATCGTTGACCTTGATGGCGCCGCCAGGGGAGAGGTCTATAACCTGGATATCATCACCGAGATAGCCCGGGCGGTATTGGTCCCAACACAGCTGGGCGGCGGCATCCGCCGGCTGGAAACCGTGGAGCGAATGCTCAAAGTGGGCATTGAGCGGGTAATCTTAAGCACCGCCGCCGTCGAAGAGCCAGCGCTGATTGAAGAAGCCTGCCGCCGGTTCAGGGAGTCTATCATCGTGAGCATTGATGCCCGAGAGGGATATATCTCCACCCATGGCTGGCTTAAGGAAACAAAGCTCAAGGCGATAGAGCTGGCCCAAGCTATGGTGAAGCTGGGGATAGGGCGCTTTATCTATACCGATATCAACCGCGATGGCACCCTCACCGAGCCCAACTTTGCCGCCACCGCCGAGCTGATAAACGCTATCCGACAGCCGGTCATCGCCGCCGGTGGCATCTCATCTTTAAACCACCTCAAGATGCTCCGAGCCCTCGGTGCCGAGGGCGCCATTGTCGGCAGAGCCCTTTACACCGGGGACATTAATTTAAAGCAAGCGCTGGCTACTATCAGTTAACAGACTAACCCACCCCATTTAAACCAGTGTTTTTCCCATACCCACCTCGAAGAGTCTTTGACCGCCCAAAAAGGCTAGAGCCTCTTTAATGCTTCTTTACCCTCCCCCCTTTTAAAACTTTTGTTTTTCTTCCCACCCAACCCACCCTACTGGGGCTGGCGACTAGTCTTTCGCTTTTGATGGGGGAAAAGGAGATACCATCCCGGTGGCGGGAGGGGAAAGAAAGTTTTAGAAGCGCATACGGGGCCCCCGAAAAACAAAGTTTTTTGGGGTAAAAAGCTTATGAGGGTGGGAAAAAGACATCTGGAAGTGGGGGGATACAGGGAAAAGAGGCAAAACCACCAAATATGTTATATAATTAGGCAGTCCAAGAGGGACTAAAGCCCCCTCTTTTAGACAGAGGTTTGAGGTTGATAACAAATGAGAGGAACTAGACATGAAGTGGCTCGTCGAGATTAAGGGTAAAAAGTTTACCGTTGAAGCCAGATACGGCAAGGTCTTTGTCTCCGGTGCCGGCCAGCTACTGGTTGACGGCAAGCAGGTGAAGGAATGGGGGGCATCCCTATGGGGTCTGCCCAAAGAAGTGCCCTTTGAGATAGCCGGTAAGCCAGCCCTCCTGCGCCGCCGCAGCGTCAGGGACCAGAATTTCGACCTGCTGTTCGAGGGCAAGCTGGTCAAAGAAGCTTAAAGGGGGATTGAGGTTGATAAAAGATATAAAGTTCAACAAAGACGGGCTTATCCCGGCCATAGCCCAGGATGCCGATAGCGGCGAGGTGCTGATGATGGCTTATATGGATGAGGAAGCCCTGCGCCGGACACTTGCCAGCGGCGAGGCCTGGTTTTACAGCCGCAGCCGGAAGGAACTGTGGCACAAGGGGGAGACATCGGGCAGCATCATCAAGGTGCGCTCAATATGGAAGGACTGCGATAGCGATACTATACTAATCAAGGGCAAAGCCGCCGGTCCAGTATGCCACACCGGCAATAAGAACTGCTTCTTTCAGGAGCTGACCGAAGCCGACTTGGAAGGCTGAGCCTTCTCTTCGTCAAGCTCCACCACCTTCCTCAACGCCGAAAGGGCGACCTCAAGCTTAGCGTCATCGGGCTCCCGGGTGGTCAGCCTCTGCAACCAAAGTCCGGGTGATAGAATAGCCCTGAGAAAACGGTTATTAGCATGCCGGCCACTGAAATAGAGCACCTCATAGGCTATGGCGGCAATGACCGGAAGCAGCAGAATCCGCGATAAGGCTAAAAGCCAGAACGAGGGCAAACCGACCAGGGCAAAAACTATGACGGCAATAATTATCACGGTAAAGAGAAAGCTGGTGCCGCAGCGAACGTGAGCTGTGCTGTATTTCCTGACGGCTTCCACCTCCAGCGGGACCCCGGCTTCATAGGCGTTCACCGCCTTGTGCTCGGCGCCGTGATAGGCGAAATAGCGCTTAATATCAGGCATCAGCCCTATCACCCCAAGGTAGAGAACAACGATAGCCGCCCGGATGAGGCCCTCTATCAGGCTGAATACCACCGATGAAGTAATATAAGGGTCAAGCAGCTTGGTTAAGAAAAGGGGGGCCATAAAGAAGAGGGCAACGGATAAACCCAGGGAAGCCGCCACCAGAAGCCAGACCAGCCACCCCTTAATCTCCGCCTTTTCCTCCTCCAGGGAGACATTGGCCGAGTAGAGCAGGGTCTTGATACCCAGAACCATCACCTCAATCAGGACGATGACGCCCCTTATCAGCGGGGCCTTCCTTAAGCTACCATAATAGATGCTGGCTAGCGGCTGGGTATCCATGGCCAGCCCACCGCCAGGACGACGCACGGCGGTTACCATCGCCTTCCGCCCCCGCATCATCACCCCCTCAATAACCGCCTGACCACCGTAATATAATCTCTCAGCCATAACGAAATGAAAAGGAGCGGCTTATATCAGCCCGCTCCTGCCCTCTACTCAAGGGTTTATTTTAGTCCTCCAGCTTGTAGCGCCGCTTAAACCGCTCCACCCGCCCCAGGGTGTCCACCATACGGCGTTCCTTGGTGAAAAAGGGATGGCACTTACTGCACAGCTCGACCTTTACTGTCTTCCTGGTGGAGCCGATGGTAAAGGTATTGCCACAGGCACAGGTTACCTGGGCATCGGCATAGAACTTGGGATGAATCTTTTCCTTCATATCACTTAGCCAGCGTGACGCTGACCTTTCTGCGGTTATTGCTGGTGGGCTTGAAGGCGACCACGCCGTCAATTAAGGCAAAGAGGGTAAAGTCCTTGCCCACGCCCACATTATCGCCGGGGTGAATGCGCGTGCCCCGCTGCCGGACCAGGATAGTCCCGGCCCGCACCGCCTGGCCGGCGTATATCTTCACTCCCAGCCGCTTGGACTGGCTATCTCGTCCAGCACGAGTGGAGCCGCCTGCTTTTTTATGGGCCACTTTCCTTCACCTCTTTTTTGCGCCGCGGGACTTTCTTTGTCGGCTCGGCTTGAGCCGCCCCGGGCTCAACTATCTTATCTATAACCAGCCTGGTATAGCGCTGGCGATGTCCCGTCTTCTGGCGGTAACGCACCTTGGGCTTATACTTCAGGACGACAATCTTATCGCCCTTGCCCTCCCCCTGCGAGGTGGCAACCACCTTGGCCCCGCTAACAAGGGGCGCGCCCACCGTTACCTTCTTGCCATCGGCAATAAGCAGTACCCTCTCCAGTTCAATGGTACCGCCCTTAGCCACCGCCAGGCGTTCCACATCTATAGTCTGGCCGAGGCTCACGCGGTATTGCTTGCCACCGGTCTCAATGATAGCGTAAATCTTTCCCGCCTCCATATAAACAGATTATTCTACCAATTGCCGTAGCTAGGTGTCAAGCGCCAGCTTCTGCCAGAGCTCTCTTATCTTCGCTTCCAGCTCGTCAAGGCGGCAATCGGTATCTATGACCACATCAGCCTGCTTTACCTTTTCTTGGGGAGGCATCTGGGAACGGATGCGGGCCAGAGCCTGCTCTAGGGAAAGCCCGTGCTTCTTTTCCAGTCGCTTGAGCACCGTAGCCTGGGGGGCGATGGTGACCCAGACCTCGTCCACTTCATCGGCCAGTGAGGGCCTGCCCGCTTCCAGCAGGAGAGGGGCTTCCAGCACCACCACCTTTTCCCCCCGCCGCCGATAGTGTTCAATTTGAGCCTTGACCAAGGCAGATATGCGGGGGTGCACTATCTGGTTGAGGCGGGCTAGAGCCTGGGGGTCGCCAAAGACTATCTCGCCCAGCTTGCCGCGGTCAATGCTGCCGTCTGAGTCGAGAATCCCTTTGCCAAAGGCAACCACCACCTCCCTCCAAGCCTCGGTATTCGGCTTTAAAGCCTCATGCCCCACCTTATCGGCGTCAATGATGGCCGCCCCCAGCTCTGCCAGGAAGCCGGAAACGGTGCTCTTGCCGCTGCCAATGCCCCCCGTCAGACCGATGACCTTCATGGCAACAAGTCTAGCCTCTGGTAGTTAGGTAGTCAAGAATTTTTCTACCTCACCCCCTGTGTCCAGTTGCCTTATTTCCCACCCAAACCCACCCTCATAAGCTTTTTACCCCAAAAAACTTTGTTTTTCGGGGCCCCGTATGCGCTTCTAAGACTTTCTTTCCCCTCACTAGGCAGGGGATAAAGGGGCAAACAAGGAGAGTTTAAGAGGGGTGAAACCCCTTTTGGGCGGGCTGGGTGGGAAGAAAAACAAAAGCTCAAAAGGGGGAGGCGGGGATTAAAGGGCTATAATTGCCCCCAGTCAAGTGTTATAATTAGACAAAGGAGCATTATGCGCAAGGCAATGCTCTATGAGAAACTGCCCAAATCCAGGGTAAAGTGCGGCACCTGCCAGTGGCGCTGCAATATAGCCCCGGGCAAGTTTGGCGTCTGCCGCGTCTACCAGAACAAAGATGGCGTCCTCTATAACCTCAACTACGCCAAGGTGTCCTCGGTAGCCGCCGACCCTATTGAAAAGAAGCCCCTCTTTCACTTCTTCCCCTCAAGTCTCGCTTTCTCCATCGGGGGGTGGGGCTGCAATTTCCACTGCCAGGACTGCCAGAACTGGGAGATTTCCTGCCCTGCCGAGAACGAGCCCTGGCTCGGCTCCCAAGAAGTCCTCCCGAAGGCAGCCATAGAACTGGCCAGACGCTACCGCTGCCAGGGCATCGCCTGGACCTACAATGAACCGAGCATCTGGTTTGAATACACCCTCGACTCGGCCAAGCTAGCCAAGGAGAACAACCTCTACACTGTCTATGTCACCAACGGCTTTCTCACCCCCGAGGCGCTGGATATCATCGGGCCTTACCTTGATGCCTGGCGGGTTGATATCAAGGGCTTCAGCGATGCCCTCTATAACCAGCTGGCCAGGGTAAAGCGCTGGCGGGGCATACTTGAGGTCGCCAAGAGGGCTAAGGACAAGTGGCATATGCACGTTGAGGTTGTCACCAACATCATACCTACAATGAACGATGATGACCAGCAGCTTGAGGGCATCGCCAAATGGATAAGGGAGGAGCTGGGCGAACTAACCCCCTGGCATGTGACCCGCTTCTACCCCCAACACCACCTGACGGGCTTACCCCCGACGCCGGTATCCACCCTGGAGCATGCCGGTGAAATCGGGAAGAAGGCGGGGCTAAAGTTTGTCTATGTCGGCAACGTCCCCGGCCACAGCGGTGAAAGCACCGTCTGCTATAACTGTGGCAATACCATTGTGCACCGGCTCGGCTACCAGGCTCAGGTGGTCGGCTTGGACGGCTCAAGGTGCCGGTTCTGCGGTGCCGAGCTTAACTTCAGGACTGCCGAGAGGAGGGCATGATGATTAGGAAACCAGTTGTCGCTGGGCAATTCTATCCAGCATCAGCGGCGGCGCTCAAGGCTATGATTGAGGGCATGGTTAAAGAAGAGGCTATCGGCCTGGTCTCGCCCCATGCCGGCTATATCTATTCCGGGCCGGTAACGGCCGCCGTTATCTCCAGAATCAAATTCAAAGACACCTTTATCATCATGGGGCCAAACCATACCGGCAGCGGCAAGCCCTTGAGCATTATGACCGAAGGCTTCTGGAAAACGCCGTTAGGCAAAGTGGAAATCGACTCAGAGCTGGGCAAAAAGATTCTAACCACCTCCAAACACCTTGAAGAGGACAAGGCCGCCCATCTCTACGAGCACTCCATCGAGGTTCAGCTGCCCTTTTTGCAGTATTTCAAGCCCGATTTTAAGCTGGTGCCCATCGTCTTTGGCCCTGCCAGCGGCACCGTCTACAAGGAAATCGGCCAGGAAATAGCCAAGGCGGTCAAGAAACTGGGCAGGGAGGTGGTAATCATTGCCTCCAGCGATATGACTCACTACGAGCCGCAGAAGTCAGCTCAGGCGAAGGACAGCCAGGCGATAGAGGCCATATTGAATTTAAATGAGGATGAACTGCTAAAGCGGGTCAGCCAACTCGGTATCACCATGTGCGGCTACGCCCCGGCGGTCAGCCTTATCGTTGCCGCCAAGGAACTGGGCGCCACCGGCACCGAGCTGGTGAGGTATCAGACCAGCGGCGATACCACCGGCGATTACTCCTCGGTGGTGGGCTATGCCGGCATAATAATAAAAGGCAGAAGGAGATAGGATGCACCCGCTGGTGAAATTGGCCAAGAAGACAGTGGAGAGCTTTATCAGGGATGGTAAAACCATCCCGCCGCCAGAGCTTACCCCCGAGATGAAAGAGAAGGCCGGTGTCTTTGTCTCCATTCACAAGTCCGGCGAGCTCAGGGGCTGCATCGGCACCTTTGAGCCGCAGAGGGCTAACGTGGCTGAGGAGGTTATGGCCAATGCCGTAGCTTCAGCAACCAGAGACCCCCGCTTTTCCCCCGTCACCGCCGACGAGCTTGACGAGCTTGAATACAGCGTGGATGTCCTCACCAGGCCTGAGCCGGTGAAGGGCCAGGAGCAGCTAGACCATAAGCGGTACGGGGTTATCGTTGAGTGTGGCTGGCGGAAGGGCTTGCTCCTGCCCGACCTTGAGGGAGTGGACTCTGTGGACTATCAGATTGAAATCTGCCGGCAGAAGGCGGGGATAATGCCCGATGAGCCGGTGAGGCTTTACCGGTTTGAGGTGAAGAGGTATAAGTAGGGCAATAGAAGGAGGAGGGGAGAATGAGCAGGAAATATTGGCTAGACCTATTTACTGGTAAAACGTGGGAGGAGTTCTTAAAAGATGGTGCAAAAGTAAGTGGCTTCAGAGAAGGAAGGAAAAAAGCTGCAGAAAAAATTCAGCTTGGAGATTACTTGATATGCTATGTCATAGGTATTTCCAGATTGATTGGCGTTCTCGAAGTTGAATCTGAGCATTACTTCGATGACAAAAACCGAATTTGGGAAGATACAATATTCCCAATAAGGTTTAAGGTAAAGCCAATTTACACACTTGATGCGAAAAATGCCGTTCCAATTGACCATATCTATGACAATCTTCAATCGTTTAAAATACTAAATTCGCGGAAAGCTTGGGGAGGTTTTGTCAGAGGTTCACCTAGAGAATTTGACCCAAACGATGCACAGGTAATCCTGCAATTTATAGAAGCTGCAAAAATTAATCCTGTTGAGAGAGAATACGATACCAAGAAGTACTGGCGACACCCAAAAGCATATGAATCCAAAACAGGTATGGTAACAATACCAGACGAAGAGGAAGAAGAAAAGGAAATTGAAATTGCAAAACCTCCGTTTGAAAAAACGACTCATGAAGAAATACAGTTTTTACTGCTGAAATTAGGAGCCGAACTTGGATTGGATGTATGGGTCGCAAAGAATGATAGGAATAAAGAATTCAACGGGACTCTTTTCAGAGATCTCCCAAATTTACGGAAAGAACTACCTATACAATTTGATGAGGCGACTAACAGAACTATTGAATTAATTGATGTACTGTGGCTGCAAGAAAAGGCAATTATGGCAGCATTTGAAGTTGAGCATACTAGTTCAATCCATTCGGGATTACTCAGAATGTCTGACCTGAAAAGTATGCAACCAAATATTAATATTCCTCTTTATATAGTCGCCCCGGACGACCGTCGAGAAAAAGTGGTTTCTGAAATAAACAGGCCAACCTTTTCCAAGCTGCTAAAGCCGCCTCTGTCGAAAATTTGCAAATTCATTCCATACTCAATACTCAAAAAGGAAATCGAACAGATTGGGCATAGAATAAGGTATACGAAGCCCCAATTCATTGATGATATTGCAGAAACATGTGAAACTGAAGAAGTATAAACAAGGGGGACTAAAGGGGTGAGGTAGATAAAAATGTTAAGAGATTTGGTAATAAAGAATCGCAGCTACCGGCGCTTTTACCAGGAAGTCCCCATAAAACTGGAGACGCTAAAAGAGCTGGTTGATTTGGCCAGGCTCTCGGCATCTGCCGCCAACAAACAACCACTCAAATATATCCTCTCCTGCCAGCCGGAGAAGAATGCCCTGATATTCCCCTGCCTGCGGTGGGCCGGCTACCTCAAAGACTGGCGCGGGCCGGAGGAAGGAGAAAGGCCCTCGGCATATATCATTGTGCTGGGGGATAAAACGATAAGCCCGTCTTTCCTCTGTGACCACGGGATAGCCGCCCAAAGTATCCTGCTCGGTGCCACCGAGAGGGGTCTGGGCGGCTGTATACTGGCTGCGGTACAGAGGACCAAGCTGGCCAAGGCTCTCAACATACCACCGCACTATGAGATACTCTTGGTGCTGGCGCTGGGCAAGCCCAAGGAAAAGGTGGTACTGGAGACTCTGGGGGCTAATGGCGATATCAAGTACTGGCGCGATAAGAAAGAGGTGCACCACGTGCCCAAGCGCAAGTTAAATGATATTATTATAGGTTAGAGAGTGATTTATGGACTTATTTGAATACCAGTTTCAGCAGGATAAAAACCAGGATGCGCCACTAGCCGCCAGAATGAGACCGGGCGCCCTGCACGAGTTTGTGGGGCAGGAGCACCTGATAGGTGAAGGGCGAGTGCTAAGAAAGGCTATTGAAGCCGGCAAGGTGCCGTCCATCATCCTCTGGGGCCCAACCGGCAGCGGCAAGACTACCCTGGCTTATATCATCGCCAATTCCACCCAGGCACACTTCAGCCCGGTAAGCGCCGTCAGCGCCGGCGTGGCTGACCTGCGCCGCATCATTGAGGAGGCAAAGGAACGCCGCAAGCTTTATAAGCAGGCAACCATACTCTTTATCGACGAGATTCACCGCTTCAACAAGTCACAGCAGGATGCCGTCCTGCCCTTCGTCGAGGACGGGACTATTACCCTCATCGGCGCCACCACCGAAAATCCATCGTTTGAGGTCATCTCCCCCCTGCTTTCCCGCTGCCAGGTCCTCGCCCTCAACCCCCTCACCGAGGATGAAATCCAGGTTATCATCATGAGAGCCTTAAAGGACGAATTGAAAGGCTTGGGCACGCTGAATGTAGAGCTGGACGAAGACGCCATGCTCCGCCTTATTATGATGTCCAACAAGGATGCCCGGGTTGCCCTCAATGCCCTAGAGATAGCCGCCACCACCACCCCGCCCGATGCCCAGGGAAAGCGCCGCATCCCGCTAACCACCATTGAGGATGCCATCCAGCACCGGGCTCTGCCCTACGATAAAACAGGAGAGCGCCACTACGACATTATCTCCGCCCTGCACAAGTCGATGCGAAGCTCGGACCCGGATGCCTCCCTCTACTGGCTGGCCAGGATGCTGGAGGCGGGGGAAAGCCCCCTCTACATTGCCCGCCGGCTGGTCCGCTTCGCCTCAGAGGATATCGGCATGGCTGACCCCCAGGCACTGGTGATAGCTATGTCCGCCCAGCAAGCCGTCCACTTCGTCGGCATGCCCGAGGGCAACCTGGCTCTGGCCGAGGCAGCGGTCTACCTGGCTACCGCCCCTAAAAGCAACTCGCTGTACCAAGCCTACTCTGAAGTTCAGGAGAGGATTAAAGAGGGCCCTGACGAGCAGGTGCCCCTGCACCTGCGCAACCCGGTGACGCCGCTAATGAAAGAGATGGGCTACGGCAAGGGGTATAAGTATGCCCACGATTACCCCGGCCACTTCACCGGGCAGCAGAACCTGCCCGATTCCCTGCGGGGCAAGCGCTTCTATAACCCCAGCGACCAGGGATATGAAAAGCAGGTCGCGGCACGGCTTAAATTGTGGTGGGAGAGCCTCAGCCAACCCCAAAAAGCTAAAGCTAAAACTAAAAGAAAGAAGAGGACTTGAGCCGAGAGCACACCACCATTCCCTGCCGGGATATCTCGCTGGAAGCGGTCTGGCATTTCCCCGAGGGCACCGGCCCCTTCCCGGCGGTTATCGTCTGCCACCCCCACCCCCTCTACGGGGGGAATATGTCCAGCAATGTTGTCTTTGCCATCTGCCAGGCACTAGCCCGGAAATCAATCGCCGCCCTCAGGTTCAATTTTCGGGGAGTAGGTAAAAGCGGCGGTGAATTCGGGGAGGGCATTGGTGAGCAGGAAGACGTTAAGGCAGCCCTGGACTTTGTTGCCGCCACCGCCAATATCGACCAGAAGAGAAAAGGCTTAGCCGGCTATTCCTTTGGCGCCAATGTCGCCCTGGCCGTCGCCACACAAGAAGAGCGGGTGAGCATGCTGGCGCTGGTGTCGCCGGCGCTATCGGAGGAGGGCTGGGAACAGCTAAAAAGATATGCCAGGCCCAAACTCGTCATTGCCGGCGATAACGATTTCGTTATGCCGCAGGCGCAGTTCTCAAGGCTCAGCCGGGATATGCCCAAGCAGTACCAGGTCATAGCCGGGGCTGACCACTTCTGGTCGGGGTACGAAGAGGAGCTGGCCGATAAAGTAAGCCGGTTCTTTGGGGAGGGCTTCCATGCTTAATTCGCCTTGACACCTAATCCCCCGCTCCCTTATACTGATAAAACCGGCGCGGGGTGGAGCAGTGGAAGCTCGTTGGGCTCATAACCCAAAGGTCGCTGGTTCGAATCCAGCCCCCGCTACCAAGGAAGATGAGGCAGATTCAATTGAGTCTGCCTTTAGTTTTGCCCCTGAGATGTCTTATAA
>CAZQXA010000009.1:0-18580 GCA_964597155.1 uncultured Dehalococcoidales bacterium | reverse complement strand
ATGAGGCAGATTCAATTGAGTCTGCCTTTAGTTTTGCCCCTGAGATGTCTTATAATAATATTGCCATGAATAATAAGGTTACTGACCCCAATCTCCAGGCTATTCTAACTGCCCTGCAGAAGCTCTCACCATAAGAACGAGGAGCTATTCAGTCATGAGGCTTCAGAAGGTTACACCCATCAAGGTCAGTAATGCAGCTATTAAAGGCTAGGGGTGTTGTCAGACAGGCGCCCGAGAAGGAACACGTTGATAAACTGCTAACCGCTTGGCAGGGTAATGACTGCAGGTTGAAGTTCAGGCTGTTTATTCTACCAAGCGATGCTCACCAGTCTTATACTTTTCTCTCTCTTCTTACTTAGTCTACATGCCATTTACTCATATGATGCATGGTCTTACCAAGTATTTTACCTACCACAGAGTGCTCTGGGACAACGAACCAAATTTGAGAGGAAGCCGACTAATGAGCTGCCTCCTGTATTGCCACCTTTGTTGTTCCTCTGTCCCTTGATTTTATGAATCGGGTAATGTAAGCCGTGTACCTGCATTGTTCAGAAAGAAGATGCCCTCAAACTCCTGAGCCAGTCGTGCCGAGGCATGGAAGCCAGTGCAATGGGAAACGCCCAGTTTCTGGATTCCCATATCCTTAAGGTCAGCCATTGTCTTCTCAATCCGTTCCTCCGAAGCCCGGAAAAGGTGGGTGCCCCCAATAGCAGCGTAGACCAACTTCTTACCAGTTAGACTTTGGGCGTGGCGCAGGGTGTTGACTATACCCCGGTGGGCACAGCCCAAAATGACAACCAGACCAAAGTCAGTGTCAATGACCAGGGCGAGGTCGTCAGCCAGCTTGTCTGGTTTCAGCATATCGCCTTCTTTAACAAATAGGTTATTCTCAATCTCCTCATAACCTGAGAGCATGGGAATTTCCCCCGTGGTCATAATATGGTCAGTAATGCGAACCGGCTCTCGCATCAGGTTGAATCGGGCACCACGGCTTTCTAGTTCCTCCCGCGAGAATGGTATCCCGCAATATTGCTCCTCCGCTTCATCATCACGCTGGACATATTTAGCAGCCCAGATGTCAGGGTGGGCAATCACCTCCACCTCACCCTTTATCTTTAACACCTCTCGCAGTCCACCCGTATGGTCAGCGTGGCTGTGGCTAAGTATTATTCGGTCAACCGTGGCAAGGTCTATTCCCATCAGCTGAGCATTGTGTACCGCTGAGAAGCTCAGTCCGGTATCCATGAGAATCCTCAACCCATCCACCTCAACTAGGATGCTAAGCCCCCACTCAGCAAGAAAGCCGTAATTGGCTGTATTTTCGCTCAACATAGTTATCTTAACTTCCATGTCTTACCTCCACTCTTCTGGCCTGCGCCGAAGCGTTTCTTTTAGGTTTAATGGAACAACTTCCGGTCTGGATGCCTCATATACTGTCACTACTCGCTTCACCCTGGAGAATTCCCGCTGTATAGCGCTAATATCATCGGGGGTTAAAGGTTGAACAGCGCAAGGGCGCAGGGGCGTGTTAATCTGCACCTCGTCGGGCGAAAGCTGCTCAGCTATTCTTGCCATCTCTGAGGCATAGCCCCGGTTTGCCTTAATGAACATCATCTGAAGAGCCAGCTTCTTCTGATACTCTTCTCTAAAAAGCTTGATACCCTGAATAATTTCATCAAGCGTGCATTCCACAATAGGCCGGTTGATTTGGCGAAAAAGTTCTTCATTTGGAGCATCTAATTTCGCTACCACCAC
This sequence comes from uncultured Dehalococcoidales bacterium, assembly GCA_964597155.1. Classification (GTDB taxonomy): domain Bacteria; phylum Chloroflexota; class Dehalococcoidia; order Dehalococcoidales; family BS750m-G39; genus DUEC01. Next base: position 16,825 of record CAZQXA010000009.1, on the reverse strand, counting down.
GTCAGCTAAACTGAGTTCGCGGCGCACATCCTCTCTGGTCATCAGTGAGGAATTGGTAAGCACTGCCACTGGTAGCCTCAACACGGACTTTGCCAGTTCGATTGCCCCGCCAAGATTTGAGGCGAGAGTTGGCTCACCTATTCCGGAGAAGGTAGCATAGTCAGCAGGTATTCTCTTTACTCTCTCCAGGTCTGCGGCGAGCTCACTCAGGCTGACAAATTGTTTTCGCTCGGTGAGAGGGTTAACCGTTCTGCCAAGCTGACAGTAGACGCAATCGAAAGAGCAGGTTTTGCCCTTTGTGCACAGCAGGTCTATACCTAAAGACCTGCCCAGCCTCCATGATGGTACCGGTCCATAAACACTAAACATCTTTTCCCCTTACTATGCTTTCGCTGATATCGCCCGTGAAAGTGATTGCCCCAGCCGGGCTATAATCTCAGCATCATAGCGCTCAATATTGCCCTCATCGCAGAGCTTAGCCAGAGCCGGGTCTATTGGTAGTTGACCCAGAAGCGGGGCGTTAGTAGCATGCGCCATCTCCTCTCCCCGGCTTTTACCAAAAAGTTCAATCCTCTTATCTATCTCAGGAACATACAAATAGCTCATGTTCTCCACCACGCCCAGAATCGGTTTGCCCATTTGCTGAGCCATCTTTACTGCCTTCCTGACCACCATTGTGGTCAGATCCTGGGGAGTAAAGACGATGATTATCCCGGTTACCGGCAGTGTCTGCATCACGGTAAGGGGAGCATCAGCTGTGCCCGGAGGTAGGTCAACAATGAGATAGTCAAGTTTTCCCCAGAGCACCTCTTCCCAGAACTGGGTGATGGCTTTGGCAATAAGCGGTCCGCGCCAGATAACGGCATCATCCTCACTGGGCAGTAATAAATTGATAGACATGACTTCAATGCCTGACCTCGAAGATACCGGCAGAATGCCAGAGTCGCTGCCGGCGGGTCTGGCGGTGATGCCGAACATTTTCGGGATACTCGGACCGGTAATATCGGCATCCAGAATACCTATTTCAAAGCCCTGGCGCTTCAGAGCAATTGCAGCCAAACTAGCGACCAGTGATTTGCCCACCCCTCCCTTGCCGCTCATTACGGCGATGATATGGCTTATCTGGTTTATGTCTTTAGGCTTACTATCGACGAAGCTGACGTTTACCCCCTTGACCCCTTTAATCTTGCTTGTGACATCTTCAATCTTTTCCTTGAGCCACTCTTGAGCCTCGGGAGCCAAAGCGGCTGAAGCAAGCGTGATATCAATTTTGCCGTCAGCAATCTTAATGTCCCTGACCAAGTTCATCTTTACCAGGCTACGCATGACACCGGGCACTAATATCTTATCAAGACCCTTTATTATTTGCTCTGATGTTGGCATAGATGTCCTCCTAGTGTAGCCGTTCCATAAGATTGGGCAACTTGCCCGTAACGTAAAGCTTGACTGCCTCGTCAATATTTTCAACATCGGTGACTACTGTCTCAATGCCATGACTTTTCAAGCTTTCGTAGGCACCCCAACCCATGCCACCAGCAATCAGAACCTGGCAATCAGCGATGGTCTCGGCCATACTGGCATGCCTTACCTGCGCACCAGCATCATAACCGTGCCGTTCTCCAGGGGTGGTATCTGGGTGCTGGTTAGCAGAGAATGTGTGGTGACCTGCCTTATCCCTCCTCTCTGTGCTTACTACCTTGCCATCTTCCACAGTGACCACCAAATAGAACGGCGCTCTGCCAAAGTGCTGGCTGATGGTAGTCCCGTCTTCGGTTATGGCAGCAATTTTCATGGTCTTATCCTCCTAATCATTATTTACAGTGAGCTGGTATTTTGGTTTTCCATCGTCTAGGGATATTTTAACTGTGACCTTCTTCCCCTCGGCAAGATATTTTTCCGCCTCGTCACGTAGCCTTAGCGACTCGGGAGACTTCAGAAAGGATACCAGCGCCTCAAATTTTTGTTGAAGCTCGGCATTCTCTTTCTCTTCTCTTAGGAGTGTCATAAGGCAATTGTTTAGCTCTTTCTCCGCCAGGCATTTGATGCACTTGCCTGGGATTTCCTTGGTTGAATATCTAGGGTCTAAGTTAATTGGCTCCATATTTAGTCCCTCAACTTAACATCACACAGATATCATGCACCACCTTCAGGTTGTTCTCATGACAGAAGGCTATGGCTGCTTCGCTTTCTGAGCCTGGCTGAAGCCATATGCGGTTAAGCCCTAGCCGCTTGCACTGCTTGAGAGTTATCTCAGTTACCTTTGGTGGAACTACAAAATCGACCACATCGACCCTAACCGGAATATCAGCGAGGCTGGGATAGCACTTGACCCCCTCAAGCTCCTTGAGCCCGGGATTTACCGGATAGACTTTATAGCCCCGGCTTTTCAAGTTTTTGAATATCTTGTAGCCATACTTCTCGATGTTGTCAGTGGCGCCAATTATAGCAAATCTCTTTTGAGCCATAAATTCCTTTATCAGGTCTTGCATAGCAATTCCCCTTAGTTTTTGGCTAACAGCTCTGAGACGGTCTGCCACAGTCTTTTTAGCTGGCGTGCTACACTGTTCTGCGTGTACTCCACCACCGGCATACCATGCACCATCGCTTCGGTAAACACGTTATCAAATGGAATCTTGGAGACTACCTCTACTCCCTGGCTGAGACAATAGCTTCCAATCTGTCGCGAATTCTCCTCATTGATATCATATTTGTTGATACACACCAGAGCCGGGACACCAAAATGATGGCAGACTCCTAAGACCCGCTCCAGGTCATGTATCCCGGATAGTGTGGGCTCGGTCACCAGAAGAGCTAGATTAACTCCGGAAAGGGAAGAGATAACCGGGCAACCGATGCCCGGCGGTCCATCGCTGATGATGTAATCCAGCTTCCGCTTCTCGGCTATTGCCTTTGCCTGCTGTCTGACCGTGGCCACCAGTTTCCCCGAGTTCTCCTGGACAATGCCAAGTCTGGCATGAACCAGAGAGCCATATTTGGTGTCAGAGATAAACCAGTGGCCAGACAGGTTTTCCTCCATTGTGATAGCTTCAGCCGGGCAGATATGGTAGCAGAAGCCGCAGCCCTCGCAGGAAATATGGTCAACATTAAAGTCTCTTATTGCCTTAAAGCGGCACAGCTCTTGGCATAAACCACACTGCGTGCATTTGCTCTCGTCAATAGCGGCGACCTGCCCGCTCCAGAACTCTTGCCTCTGCCGAATAACAGGCTCAAGTAGCAAGTGAAGGTCGGCGGCGTCAACATCGCAGTCCGCCAGCACCTTACTTTTGGTCAGAGCAGCAAAGGAGCCGACGATGCTTGTCTTCCCGGTGCCTCCCTTACCGCTTAAGACTACGAGTTCTTTCACTTGCTATCTCCTGAATACCTTCAAAAAGACTGAGGAAGCTCTCTTTCCACTGCGGCATGCCCTCGACCAGAGTTACCCCTCTAGAATAAAGACGGGCAATCTCGGTATCCAGAGGAATAGTGAGCAGGATGGATATATGCTCTTTGCGGCAATATTCTTCTACTTTGTTATCTCCCACCCCGGCACGATTAAGCACAACACCGCACGGTATCCCAAGTTCCCTTACCGTTTCCACTGCTAAAACTAAATCACTAAGTCCGAAGGGAGTCGGTTCAGTTACCAGCAGGCAGAAATCGCTATCCTTGATTGATTCCACTACCGGACAGGATGTGCCCGGTGAGACGTCAATGATAACTATGCCATCGTGGTTTGCCAGCTCCTTCACCTTTCGGATAACCGGCGTGGGCATGGGCTCACCCACGTTCAGCTTGCCGTGAGCAAACTCCACGCCATCTGCATAGCCCAACTCCACTACCCCAGTTTCTCTAATTTCCTCGGATATAGCCTTCTCGGGACAGAGATAGCCACAGGCGCCGCAGCCATGGCAGAGCTGGGGAAAAACCAGCACGTTCTTAGGGAAAACGGCAATGGCATGGTAGGCGCAAACTGCAGCGCACTTACCACAATAGCTGCACTTTTGCTCGTCTACCTTCGGAGTCGGGATACAGACTGCTTCACTGCGGGTAATAAGCGGCTTCAGTAAGACATGGGCATTTGGCTCCTCGACATCACAGTCAAGAAGCTGCACCCGCTCCCTATCTTTGAGGGAAAGGGCAAGACTGGTCGCCACCAGTGTCTTGCCAGTTCCCCCTTTGCCGCTGGCGATTGAGATAATCATTAGCGCTCCAATATCAGTCTCAACGACCTCTAGTCATGTTCCTTGAATACTTTGTCCTGCGTTGGGTCGTTCTTTCTCAGCCACTCGACGAGCATGGCAACATGTTCCTTTTCCTCGTTCATGTTGTGCTCAAGTAGTTTCTTCAGTGAGGCATCTTGGGTGGCATCAATTCTCTCTTGATAGAAGTCTATGGCTTCCAACTCCTCACGCAGGGACTTCCTTGCCCTCTCCAAATCTACATTTTGGGGGTCTAGCTTTTCCAAAGGCTCAAAAAATGGCATAAATGCAACCTCCTTATGTTTATTCCCTTACCATTCCGGTGCCACACTTAGGGCATTTCAGGTTATAGCACGGCGTACCCCGCTGGTGCGGCACTTTCTCCCCGCAACTGGGACAGACGCAGTTTCCACCTGGTCCAGCCCCAGGGCGGCTGCCGCTCATCCTACCACCCCGCCCCATAGAACCCTTGGGTGGCCCCATTCCATCTCCTTTAGGCATGATAGCACCTCCTAATTCTTTTCCTTCTCTAGACGCTGAATATTAACAGTGGCCTAACGTATCTGCCAGTATCTTTACCTCATCACCATCCCTTAGCCTTACACCAAGACCCTCGGGTAAAAGTACATAATTCTTGCCATTAACAAAAACATCGTAGTCTAATTTCAGATCACAGGTTATGGGGCAAATCGGCTCAAAATCAACATTCGCTTGCTTGTAAATAGTTCCTACTTCAACAAGTAGTGCTTTCAGTGTATCCCCTTCTACATTTATCTCAGCAAACCCTTTCTCCCGGGCATCTGGCCATGGTGCATACAGCGCAGGCAGGGCTGAAGGGCGGCTCCCCTGAGTCAGCTGCCCGTCATAATTAACCAAGATTCTCAATTGCTCAAAATGTGGAACTATAGCTACTTTCATCACTGCTCTTTCTTTCCCAGTTCCTCAATGCGGCGCTGAATCTCACTTAGTTGTTGCGCCAGCATCTGTGATTGAGTTCTCAGTGCTTCAACCTCCTGCTCCGGGTTTAAGGGCTGGATTGTCGGGTCGGTTGGCGGCATCATCTGGCCACCCATACCACGTCCCATGCCCATGCCTCTTCCCATACCTCTGCCCATACCACGTCCCATGCCCATGCCTTTCCCCATGCCTCTGCCCATGCCCATACCAAAGTGGTCAGCCACATTGGGCTGGGAACCAGCCTGGAGCTTGCCTGATTTGTAGTTTCGGACGGCGTCCTTCACTTTACCCGAAACCCCGGTTATGACCTTAATCCCGGCAGCAGAAAGCACCTGGTAGGCATTGGGACCGCAGTTGCCAGTAAGCACTGCCTCCACTCCCTTGCCGGCAATCATTTGGGCAGCAGATATTCCTGCCCCACCCGCCGCCATGGCGCTGGAGTTTTCCACCGCTTCAAATTGCATCGTGTCCGGGCCAACAATGATAAAATACTGACATCGCCCGAAGCGAGGGTCTACTTCTGCATCAAGGCTGGGCTGCGTTGCTGAAACTGCGACTTTCATAGCTTCATCTCCCTTTCTGGTTTAATTCTGCTTAGTTTCCAGTTCCTTGATTCTGGCTTCCACATCTTCCAGGTGCTGCTTTATCGCCTCTGCCTCCTCTTTCAAGAAGCCGAGTTCCTGCTCCCGTGTCACCCCCGGAGCATAAGACGTAGGGCCAGGTACATACGGAAAAGCCGTAGCCACCCCCGGATACCAGCACCTGGGAAGACCTCCCCTTCCCCTTCCCACATAGGGCCAGGGGGGAGAAGCGCCTCTGAAACCAAATCCGTGTCTGTAGTACATATTTCCACCTCCTTTTCCTGATTTTGCGTATACCAGCTCTGCGGCGCGAATAGCGTCAGAAGGGCATATTTCCACGCAGTTACCACATTGACTGCAAAGTCTCTGGTCTATTACTGCCACCTTATCCCGCACCTCAATAGCTCCCTGCAGACAAACCTCGACGCAAACGCCGCATCCCGTACACTTGCTACTATCAATGCTAAACACCGCTTACCTCCGCATAGTCAAAAGCCGCACTCCCTTAAGCTGTCGAAAGGTCGCCCCCTGACTGACGCAGCGCAGCACAGTTTCCGGGTCAATCACTCTAGTGCCCGAAATAGCGCTAACGCCATAGTCAAACAAGACGGGTGACAGCGGAGCCGTCCCTCCCAGTATGACCACATATGCCTCGGGCTTACAGAGACCTAGCAGGTGCTCGATAGTGTGATTGGTAAAAGCAGTCGCGGTAATACCAACGACATCGGCTTGCGGAACAAGAGTCTCCGCTTCCGCCTCAGTGAAATCACCTTCTTGTGGATTTCTCTCAATCACCCAGAGCTCTTTAGCTATCTTCCGAAGCCCGGGCACAAACGGGAAATGGCCCACAATAGCCACTTTCTTGCCTTCTCCCTCCTTAGCAAAAAGATTGCCGGCATTAAGCTCCGCGCAACGCCCCTCATTAACCTCGATAAGCGAGTTGATAGTGGCCATGCCGATTGCCGCCTCATGAGGGCTTGGTGAGTTAGCCATGCGAGCCAGTGTGAAGGCATCCTTGTCTATTAAAAGGCCAGCTTCTTTCACCGGGGCTTTGCTGTGGTGGGGACCTGGGTCATGTGGAGTTGATGCCAGACCACAATAACGTGTCAGCACTGCGGTTTGGAAAGGTCCCTGACGTATGTCTCTTACGGTTACCTCATAACTTAGTACTGAGAGCAAATCGTCAATAATCCTCATGTTTATACCCTGCACCATTCCCCTCGAAATACTGCTACCTCCCCCGACTACCCTGCCGCCTGCCCCAAGCCTTTCCAGTCCGGCCAAATTCCGCTGGCACGAGCGGTTCAACACTCGACTCATCGCAGACAGGACAAAGCTGAGAAGTCGCCTGTACCGCAACCTCAAAAGGCACCTCCCACTCATGGCTATTGATACAGTGGAAGCGGCGAGGAGACATCTCAAAGTTGCCACCCTCAATCCTTATTGCCTTACCGTTAAGCAAAGCATCAGCTATTTTCTCGCGTGCCGATGCTAACACTCTCTGGAAGGTTGGACGGGAGATATTCATCTTTTCCGCGCCCTGTTCCTGTTCCAGCCCTTCCAGGTCTTTGAGACGTATTGCCTCAGCCTCTTCTACAGAGAGACGAACCTCTTCAAGGGCCCTCAGCGGTATGCCCGCCGGCTTAAAGTAGGTTACATTGGGTAAGAAGGCAACCCGGCGACATTTTTGTGGTCTAGACATATCCACTCCTAAGTAATGAGCATACGCTCATAATAAATAATAACAGAATAGCCAATTGCTGTCAAGAAAATTAGGGAAATGTCTCTAAGCTAGCCCGGCTTGCTATCACCCGCCGGGTATGAGCAGTTGCGCTATCTGGAATATCAGTATCGCCATGCCGAATGAGAGTACCAGTTGAAAGCCTATGGAGAAAGCTGTCCATGCCCAGCTTCTCGTTTCCTGGCGAATCACAGCCACCGTTGCGGCACACGGGATAAATAGCACCTGAAGTACCAGAAAGGCTAATGCTGAACCAGGCGTCAGCACCCCTTTCAATGCCGAGGTAAGCCCGGCTCCTCCGCCAAAAAGCACGCCAAGGGTAGCGATGGTATTTTCTTTGGCAACAAAGCTGGAAAGCAGGGCAACCATCATCTGCCAATTAAGCCCCATTAGCCGCCCTACTGGCTCAAGCCCCCGGCCAATTTGAGCTAGGAAGCTTTCATCAATGCTATCTCCGGGGAAACTTGATAGCAGCCACACCACAATCGCTGCGATTAGGATAATTGTTCCGGCACGCTTAATGAATGCCACCGTTCTCTGCCATGAGGCTAAGCCAATGACTCGCAGATGAGGTAAGTGGTACAAAGGAAGCTCCATTATGAAAGCAGCTCTTTCGCCACTGACGATGAAGCGGTTCATAATGATGCCTGAGACTATTAGCATCAGAATACTGAAAATGACAATCCCCAGCGATACTAGTGTTGCTTGGCTCCCAAAAAAGGCGGCGGCTATCAAAGCAACTACCGCCATCCTGCCAGTACAGGGAACCAGGGGTGCTAGCAGCACAGTTAAAAGGCGAGCCCTTTCTGACTCAATAATACGCGTTCCCATCACTGCCGGCACATTACAGCCAAAGCCCAAAACCAGTGGCAGAACCGATTTACCGTGCAGGCCCAAGAGGTGCATAAATCGGTCAGCAACAAAGGCCACTCGCGCGGTATAACCAACATCTTCCAGAAATCCCCAGGCGAAGAAAAACAAAAACAATATGGGGACAAAGGTGAGAACTGTTCCGGCTCCACCAAGCACGCCGTCAGCTAAAAAGCCCTGAAGCCAGCCTGGCATGGATTGAGCAAATATAAGTTCTCTCCCCGCCTGGACGAGGTGAGAATCCAGAAAATCACGTATGGGGATACCAATGCTATAGACCAGCAAGAAAACGAGCGCCATGATAGCCACTAGAACAACAACGCCCCATATCGGATGGGTGGCTACCCGGTCGAGCCTTTCCGTCAATGAGACTTGCCCCAGGGGCGGTTTCTCCTGGCATAGAGCCACCATTTTCTTGACCCACTCAAAGCGCAGGGTCGCTATAGTTACGGCGCAAGCCTCTTGGTCTTTTAGAAAAGAATCAAGTTCCGACTGTTGCTTTGAGGAAAGGCGCTCTCGGATCAACTTACTGATCTGGCTATCACCTTCCAGCAGTTTCGTTGCTGCCCAGTGCCGGGGATATGGCACCGTGGTCTTATCAGTTATAAGCCCTTCAATATGGCTTATGGTGTCCTTGACTTCGCTATCAGCCTCAATATGTTTCACCCGTCGAGAGTTCACCGGCTTTCCGGCTTCTTCTGTAATCACCGCCACCAGTTCCGTGAGCCCCTGATTCTTGGTCGCGACCATAGGAATCACTGGTATGTTCAAAGCCGATGCCAGCGCTTCTGGATCAACCTTCATTCCCTGTTGCTGGGCAACGTCCAGCATATTTAGGGCGATTACCAGCCGTGGTGCCAATTCAATAAGCTCAGCAACCAGATAAAGGTTACGCTCCAGGCTGGCAGCGTTGAGGACCGCCACCACCACATCCGGCCTTTCCTTCACTAGGAAATCCCTGGCTATCTGTTCCTCAACGGAGTTAGCGGTGAGGCTGTATGTGCCGGGCAGGTCGATCAAATTCATAACTGAACTACCATGGCGCAGCACGCCGGTCTTTTGCTCCACGGTTTTCCCGGGCCAATTGCCCACGTGTTGTGAAAGGCCAGTCAGCAGGTTAAAAATAGTGCTTTTGCCAACATTTGGCGACCCGGCAAGGGCTACGGTAATAATTTTCTCTGTGGATTCTCCTAGCATTTTGCCTTATTTCTGGTAACAGTCATCTTCTGAACTAACCCTCGCCCAAGAGCAACCTCTGTATCGTGAATCCTAACCAAGACCGGGCCGCTGCCAAAGTTCTCCAGCATTTTCACCAAGCTTCCCGGGGTAAAGCCCATGGAGAGACAGCGCCCTAGCATCCCGCGACCACCAGCAAACGACTTTATAATGCCGGATTCCCCGCTGGTGAGCTTTGATAGAGCAATTTCCTCCGGGGAAACGGCCTCATCCTCAGAACTGAGAGGCCTTGCCATGAGGATAATGGCAAGGTTCTTCTTCAGCAGAAGCCTTTCTCCATCCTTTTTCAATTCAAGTGTACCATCAATGTTTTTAGTCTCTACCGATACCACTGTTTTCGGCTTTAGCCCCAGTTTTTCGACCTCCCGCAGTAACTTCGGTTCTTCCTTGGCGATAGCCAGAATATACGCTTTCTGACCGGGTTCAAATTCCGAAAGCGGCGTAGCTAGCTCTTCTTTTATATTTCCTTCTTTGTCCGGAATGTAGTGCCCGTGGGGACAGGTTTCGACATCACCGAGAACAGATATTAGCCCTTTCTCGGTATCCGGTGAGGTAACATGTTCCAAGCGACAGGCTTCGTCGTGTACCTTGTCCCACTTCAGGCCAAGGATATCTGTCAGGAATCTTTCCCATAATCGATGCCGCCTGACGGTGAGGACCGCAACTCTCTTTCCCTGCTCAGTAAGTGAAGCTCCTTTATTGGCCTTATACTCTATCAGCCCCTTTTTCTCCAGCTTCTGCAACATATCAGTGACGGCTGGTAAAGAGACCTTTAACTCTTTGGCCAAAGTGGAAGTGGAGACCGGCATCTCTGTCTCTTGCTTCTTGTATATAGCCTCAAGGTACTCTTCTGTTCTCTCGCTTTCCATTCTGCCCTCCAGTAGTTAAGCACGCTTAATTTAAGCTAGCTTAATAATTATGAACCACTTTGGCACAAAAATCAAGTACAATATGCAGGTCACTCTGCCAATCTTTCTCCCTCAGAGAGGAGAAGGAGGCAAACGTGCTAGCCAAAAGCCAAGAAGACTAAGTCAGGGAAAGGGGTCGCATAATGGAGCAATGGATTGGTGAAAGCTCTCACATACCAAAGGTCGCTGGTTCGAATCCAGCCCCCGCTACCAAAGATTTTTAAAAGCATCGCCAAAAGCGGTGCTTTTTGTTTAGTTGGGCTAGGGCGGGTTCCCTATCCTCCAAGTTATTGGCTTAATGAGCCAATTTTCCAGTACCTTTACGCTGGGGAGACAGGGGAGGGGGGACTAAGAGTCTTCTCTATCTATTACGGCAAGCTCCATTTCTCAACGTGGCGCTCCCGGGGTGCTTTGTACTAGTTACTTGTCTCTCGCTAGCGTCTCAGTCTATTCTCAGCCGATAGCCCACTCCCGGCTCGGTGATGATGAATTGCGGGCGTGCCGGGTCGGGCTCAATCTTACGACGTAGGTTGCTAATATTAACATGCAGCATGTGAAACTCTTCCCCGTATTCGGCTCCCCAGACCTCACGCAACAGGTGACCATGAGTCAGCACCTTCCCGGCATGAGTTACCAACACGCTAAGCAATTCATACTCAGTGGGTGTTAGTTGGACCTCTCGTCCTGAAAGAGTAACCAGTCTTCGCGCCAGGTCGATTTTCAGATTGCCGCTGGTGAAAACCGGTTCGTTAGCTTTTTGAGTAGTGCGTCGCAAGGCAGCACGCAGCCGCGCCAGCAGCTCTCCCACGCCAAAGGGTTTGGTCAGATAATCATCCGCCCCGGCATCAAGGGCCGCGATTTTGTCACTCTCTGAGCCCCGGACAGACAATATGATAATCGGGATTTGTGACCACTGGCGGAGCAACCGAATAACCTCAACGCCATCTATGTCTGGAAGTCCCAAGTCAAGGATGACGACAGCTGGTTTCTGCGAATTGGCTGCCGAGAGCCCCTCCTGCCCGGAGGAGGCTTCAACAACTGCATACCCTTGTGAAGAGAGAGCAACTCTAAGGAATCGCCGGATAGCTTGCTCGTCATCAACAACAAGTACCCGTTGGTTAGGCATCTGGCCTTCTCCTTGTGCCTGGGCGTTGCTCAGCCGTCGGTAGAATCAAAGTGATGATAGTACCACCACCGGGGCGGTTCTCGGCAGCAATATGGCCACCGTGGGCATCAACGATACCCTTGCAAATGGATAGTCCCAAGCCCGTCCCAGCTACTTTGTCAGGACGCTGTATGCGGTAGAACTTTTCGAACACGTGCAACAGGTCTTGCGGAGGGATACCAGGGCCATGGTCAGCTATTTTGATAGTAACCTCACGGCCAATCTGTCGACCTTTGATTTCAACAGGCGAGTCAATCGGTGAGTATTTGAGTGCGTTGTCTAAAATATTAACCAACGCCTGGACGATAAGGCCAAAGTCCACGGACACAAAGGGCAGCTCTGCTGGTATGTCTATCGTAATCGGACGGTCATGGGCACGGCCACCTAGTTGTTCCAGCGCAGCGCCCACCAAGTCCTGCACATTAGAGGGCTGCCCTTTTATCTTCATAGCACCAGCTTCAATTCTGGATACATCAAGCAGGTTGGTTATCAAGTGGTTCAAACGCTCCGCTTCCTCACGGGCGACGCCGACCAGATTTTTCTTGGCGGCATTGTCTAGTTTCATCCCCTTTTCCTGAAGACTGCTCAGCGCACCGATGATAGATACCAAGGGGGTGCGTAGGTCGTGCGAAACTGCATTGAGAAGAGCGGACTGTAGTTTTTCCGTGTCCCTCAGGACCTGACTTAGCATTTGTGCATTATGTGCTTCTTCACCTAACTGGATACCCTCGATGGCAACTGCAGCAAGGTCAGCATAGGCACCCATAAGTTGCTCTTGCTCAATGGTCAACTCGCCGATGGAATCAACCGTTGATAGGGCTATGACCCCGAGCGTTCCTCTCGCCGTAACTAGTGGCAAATACCGCGCTCTGGCGCTAGGTAGGGTATCAGTACCGTGTCCCACCACCATCTGGTGCTGATAACACCACGTGGCCGCAGCCATTTCATTTTCGTCAACGTTGACATCAGGACGGTCAGCATATGACTTCAGCATTCCTTTATTCGTTGGGGCGGGTAAGAAGACTATCACATCGCGCCCGAAGGTCTCCCTTGCCCGCTTTACGATGGCACTAATGTATGATTCAAGACTACTGGAGATAGCCAGTTCTCTAGCTAGCGCATAGAGCGCGGCCGTCTGTCCTTCTCTCCGTGTTGCCGCTTCGGTCTGTTGACGAGTTCTTCTCATAAGGTAGCTAATACTCAAACCAACCAGGAGTAGTACCAAGAAGGTAAGAATATATTTAGTATCATATACGGTAAAGGTCAGGAATGGAGAAATGAACAAGAAATCAAAGACGAGCACACTCACAATAGATACCACGATGGATGGACCAAATCCCCAGAAGAAAGCCGTAGCGAGAACACATAGCAGATAGGCCATTATCAAGTTAGCTTCCGCGAAGAACTCAGGGGCCAACTTGCCTAGTAAAGTGGCTATGGCCACTAATCCCAGACCCTTAAGAGAGCCTTGCCAATCACCGAAGATGGTTCTGATTTGCCTCGTGCCTCGCCGCATGGTCTCCCCGCCACTCACTACATGCACATCAATGTGTTCACTCCGACGGATGAGTTGGTCCGCGAGTGGGCGACTGAAAAACCTCCTTCGATGTCTCCTCTGCGGTCTGGCAACGACCAACTTGGTAACATTGTTATCGATGGCATACTGCATGACCGTATCGACAATGCTCTCTCCCTGTACGGTCACCGCCTTTGCTCCGAGGCGCTGGGCCAGCCGCAGAGTATCTGTTAGTTGGTCTTGCTGCTCCGGTGTTAGCCGAACATTATCGGGCGTCTCAACATAGATAATTGACCACTCGGCTCCCAGCTCATAAGCCAGCCGACGAGCACTACGTACCAATCGTGTGCCGAGAGAATCGGGGCTTATACAGACTAGAAGACGTTCTCCGGACGGCCAGGGGCCAGATACAGCGTGGGTCTTCATGTAGGTCAGTGTTTGTTCATCGACATGTTTGGCGGCAATACGCATGACCAACTCACGCAGTGCCGTCAGATTACCCTTACGGAAAAACTTTTCCATGGCAGGCGCTATCTGCTCGGGAACATAGACCTTACCTTCCTTGAGTCGCTTGATCAGTTCATCGGGTGATAAGTCAACCAGCTCAATTTCAGCGGCGCTGTCAATGACACTGTCGGGTACCGTTTCCCGTACCCAGACGCCGGTGATTTGCGCCACCACATTTCGTCCGCTCTCTATGTGCTGGACATTAAGTGTGCTATACACATCAATACCGGCCTGTAGTAGTTCTTCCACGTCTTGATAGCGCTTGGGGTGACGTGAGCCAGGAGCATTTTCGTGAGCAAGTTCATCTACTAGTGCCAGCTGTGGGCGGCGCTTAAGTACCGCATCAGTGTCCATTTCAGATAGCTTGATCCCACGGTACTCCACTTGCCTGCGGGGGATAACCTCAAGACCTTCCATGAGAGCCTCTGTCTCAACCCGGCTGTGCGTCTCTACAATGGCGACGACAACATCCGTGTCTTTCTTCCGCCGGCGAGCTGCTTCCAGCATGGTATAGGTTTTACCCACGCCGGGAGCGTAGCCGAGGAAGATTTTGAGCTTGCCGCGCCCTTTTTGCTCTTCCTCGGCCTTGACCCGTGCCAATATTTCCTCAGGGCTAGGACGAGAGTAATCTTCGGCCATCTAATTTATGTCTCCGAATCACATTTTATACCTTGTTATTAGTCAAGTCTATTTCAGTTCATCCAGCGCTAGATTGAGCTGCAGAACATTCACCCGCGGCTCTCCCAGGATGCCGAACTGGCGGCCTTCGGTGTATTGGCTCACCAGTTCGTAGACCTGCTCCTCACTTAGCCCACGATATCGGGCGACGCGCGGAACCTGGTAGTTGGCGGCGGCAACACTGATATGAGGGTCAAGGCCGCTGGCGGAAAAGGTTACCAAGTCAACCGGAATCGCCTCGTCGTTATCCGGGTCAACCGCCTTTAAGGCGTCTATTCTCGCCTGGACCGCTTCAAGGAGTGCCGGATTGGTCGGGCCGTAGTTCGAGCCTGAGGAGGAGGCAGCATTGTATGGGAAAAGCGATGTTGCCGAGAGTCTACCCCAGAAGTATTTGGGGTCGCTGAACGGCTGCCCGATAAGCTCGGAGCCAACCGTATTCCCATCCTCTTCAATCAGACTGCCGTTGGCCTGGTGATGAAAAAGGGCTTGGGCAATGCCGGTCACCACCAGCGGATAGATTATCCCGGTGATTAGGGTGAGCAACCCCAGGGATATTAAGGCAATCCGAAGTTGGCGCAACATTATAGATAGTCGCCTCCTGTCGACTAAGCCAGGTGCAGAGCCACTAGAATCATGTCAATCAACTTGATGCCGATAAAGGGCACGATTAACCCGCCCACGCCATAAATTAACAGGTTGTTTCGCAGGAGCTTGGCTGCCCCCAAGGGCCGGTAGGGCACGCCGCGCAAAGCTAGCGGTATAAGCAGCATAATAATCAGGGCATTGAAGATCACCGCCGACAGAATGGCACTTGCCGGGGTCGCCAGATGCATAATGTTCAATGCCTGCAAGGCAGGATAGGTGGAAGCAAATACCGCGGGAATGATGGCGAAATATTTGGAGACGTCGTTAGCGATGCTGAAGGTGGTCAGCGCGCCTCGCGTCATCAGCAGCTGTTTGCCTATCTCAACAATGTCAATTAGCTTGGTAGGATTGCTTTCGAGGTCAACCATATTAGCCGCTTCCCGCGCCTCCTGTGTCCCGGTGTTCATGGCTACCGCTACGTCAGCCTGGGCCAATGCCGGGGCATCGTTGGTGCCATCGCCAGTCATCGCTACCAGCCGTCCATTGGCCTGATATTCACGTATCAGCTTGAGCTTGGTCTCGGGAGTGGCCTGCGCCAGAAAGTCGTCTACTCCCGCTTCAGCCGCAATAGCCGTTGCGGTCAGGGGATTATCGCCGGTAATCATCACCGTCTTAATACCCATTCTGCGCATCTTGATAAAGCGCTCCTTGATGCCACCTTTGACGACATCCTTGAGATGGACTACTCCCAGAGCCTCGCCATTGCGTGAGACTACCAATGGCGTACCCCCGGCCCGGGCGATATCATCCACGATTGTCTTCAGCTCCAGAGGTATCTGTTTATCCTGTTTTTGGATGTATTCCATAATGGCATCGGCGGCACCTTTGCGGATGCTCACTCCGTCCATATCCACACCGCTCATGCGCGTCTGTGCCGAGAATGGGATAAAGCGCATACCGCTGGTGTCACCCGGGCTTTGCCTCAACTGGTACTTTTCCTTGGCCAACACCACGATACTGCGGCCCTCTGGCGTCTCGTCAGCTAGTGACGCCAGTTGCGCGGCTTCGGCCAGTTCGCGCTCAGTCACCCCGCCGACAGGCAAAAACTCGACTGCCTGACGATTACCCAGGGTGATGGTGCCGGTCTTGTCCAGCAGAAGCACATCCACATCCCCGGCGGCTTCCACCGCCCGGCCCGATAGGGCGATGACATTGCGCCGGATGAGGCGGTCCATCCCGGCGATACCGATAGCCGGAAGCAGTCCGCCAATGGTAGTGGGGATAAGACAAACAAGCAGCGCCACCAGCGCCGTGATGGTAATCGCGGTGCCTTGGCTTATTTCAACGCTGTACAATGAAAATGGCATCAACGTGGTGCAGGCGACAAGGAAGATGATAGTAAATGCCGCCAGCAGGATGTTAAGGGCGATTTCGTTGGGCGTCTTCTGGCGTTTGGCTCCCTCCACCAGGCTAATCATGCGGTCGAGGAATCCCTCACCGGGGCTGGCGGTCACACGTACTACCAGCCAGTCCGATAGCACCCTGGTCCCGCCGGTAACGGCGCTGCGGTCACCCCCTGATTCACGGATAACCGGCGCGCTCTCGCCGGTGATGGCACTCTCATCCACAGAAGCAATGCCTTCAATCACTTCACCATCGGCGGAGATAATATCACCAGCTTCTACCAGAAAAACGTCATCTTTTCGCAACGCACCAGAAGGTACCAGTTCGTACTTAGCCCCATATTTTGGATGGCTGAGTCTTTTAGCCTGAGTTTCTTTGCGTGTTCGACGTAGCGCCGCTGCCTGCGCTTTACCCCGGCTTTCTGCCAGCGCCTCAGAGAAATTGGCGAAGAGTACGCACAGCCACAGCCACAAAGCCA
>CAZQXA010000008.1:0-19637 GCA_964597155.1 uncultured Dehalococcoidales bacterium | reverse complement strand
ATTATTTTACCCGAGGGGTCGGTCATCAACCCCCGCATGCCGGCCATCTGCCTTATCTGGGAGATATTACCCTTGGCCCCCGAGGTTGCCATCATGTAGATGCCGCCATAGCGGTCAAGGGTCTGGGAGATGACATCGGTAATCTTGTCGGTAGTTTCCATCCATACCCCTATGGTGTTATTATACTTTTCGTCCTCGGTGATTAAGCCTTTGTTATACTGGTTTTCAATAATGGCTACCCTCTCCCCGGCCTCTTCTATGAGCTTGGGCTTGCTCTCCGGGACCTGAATATCGCCCATGGCAATGGTGGTCCCCGATTTGGTGGCATAGTGGAAGCCCAGCTCTTTGATGCTATCGAGTACGACCGCGGTGTCCTCGTTGCTTAAAAGCTTATAGCAATCGGTTACTATTTGCTTTAAGATCGACTTATCGATGGCTTCATTGTAGAAGCCCAACTCGGGGGGCAAAACATCGTTAAAGATAATGCGCCCCACGCTGGTCTTAATCCTCTGCCCGTTTTCCTGTTGCTTTCTGACCTCAATCTCGGCTCTTAGGTCGATATGTCCCAGTTCATAGGTGAGCTTGGCCTCTTCGAAGCTACCGAGGATGGCGCCTTTGCCCCTGGCCCCGGGTATGATAGTGGTCAGGTAATAGCAGCCGAGGACCATGTCCAGGGTGGGGGTTACTATTGGCTCGCCAGAGCTTGGCAGCAGCATATTGTGGATGCTGAGCATGATTTCCCTGGCTCCCCTGACCGCAGCCTTGGACAGGGGAACATGAATTGCCATCTGGTCGCCATCAAAATCGGCATTAAAAGCGGAACATACCAGGGGGTGTATCTGGATGGCACTGCCATCAATGAGCACCGGCTCAAAGGCCTGGATGCTTAAGCGGTGCAGGGTGGGAGCCCGGTTAAGCATTACCGGCTGCTCCTTGACCACCTCCTCAAGTATGTCATATACCTCTGGCTTATTTCTCTCCACCAGGCGGCGGGCGCTCTTAATGTTGTGGGTGAGGCCCTGCGCCATCAGACGGCGCATGATAAAGGGCTTAAATAGTTCCACGGCCATCCTTCGGGGCAGCCCACACTGGTGAAGCTTAAGCTCGGGGCCAACCACGATAACCGAGCGTCCGCTATAGTCAACCCGCTTGCCCAGTAGATTCTGGCGGAAGCGCCCCTGTTTGCCCCGCAGCATGTCGGAGAGTGACTTTAGTTTATGATTGCCGCTGACCGAGATAGCCCGCCCTCTCCGGCCATTATCGATAAGGGAATCGACCGCTTCCTGGAGCATTCTTTTCTCGTTGCGGATGATAACCCCTGGCGCCTCTATTTCCAGCAGGTGGCGTAAGCGGTTATTGCGGTTAATGACTCGCCGGTAGAGGTCATTAAGGTCGCTGGTGGCGAACCTGCCTCCGTCCAGCTGGACCATAGGTCGGAGGTCGGGGGGTAGTACCGGGAGCACGGTTAGAACCATCCACTCCGGCTTATTGCCGCTTCGGCGAAAAGCCTCCACTACCTGCAGTTGCTTGGCTGCCTTGCGGCGGCGTTGCCCCGAAGCGGAGCGTGTTTCCAGGAGCAGCTCGTTGCGCATTTCATTGAGGTTGACGTCCTTGAGTAGCTGCAGAATAGCCTCAGCTCCCATTTCGGCATTGAAGGACTCGCCGTATTTTTGCTTGAGCTCATAATACTGGTTCTCGGTGAGCAGGGCACATTTCCTTAAGTCCTTCAGCTGCTCCACATCGGCGGAAAGCTTCCCTTCAAGCTTACTTTTTTCCTCAGAGAAGCCTTGCCGGAGCTGGTTTATCTCCTCTACCGGTGCCTTCTTCTTTTTCTTAATCTCAGCCTCAACCGCTTTTTGGCGTTCTTCTATCTGCTTTTGGCAGTTCTCCCCCAGTTGCTTGATTGCTTCCTGGCGTGCCTCCTCGTCTACGGAGGTGATGATATAGTGAGAGAAATAGAGGACGCGCTCCAGGCTCCGCGGTGATAGGTCGAGCAGCAGGCCCAACCGGCTGGGTATCCCCTTGGCAAACCAGATATGGCTCACCGGGCAAGCAAGCTCAATGTGCCCCATGCGTTCTCTTCTCACCTTGGCTCGGGCCACCTCAACGCCGCACTTATCGCAGATAACGCCCTTGTAGCGTATCCTTTTATACTTGCCGCAGTAACATTCAAAGTCCTTGGTGGGGCCGAAGATTCTCTCGCAGAAAAGCCCGTCCCTTTCCGGCTTCAGGGTGCGGTAGTTCACTGTCTCCGGCTTGGTTACCTCGCCATATGACCAGCTCCTTATTTGCTCCGGTGAAGCCAGTGAGATACGGATAGCATCAAAATCGTTGACTTCAAGCATCTTATTTTTCTACCTCTGGCTCAATTTGACTATCTTTAGCCTCAGCTTCCATTTTGGGGGCTTCGGCTATTTCCTTGATAGCCTCAGGCTCGGCCCCGGCTTCGGCGGCTTCTCTAGCCTCTTCGGCTGGCGTTTCCTTTTCCTCCTCGGTAATGACCTCAATGGCCAGCCCCAGGCTTTGCAACTCTTTAACCAGCACCTTGAATGATTCAGGCACTCCGGGCTGGAGAATATCCTCGTTCTTGACTATAGCTTCATAGGTTTTAGCCCGTCCGGTGACATCGTCCGACTTAATGGTCAGGATTTCCTGAAGGTTATGAGCGGCGCCATAGGCTTCCAGCGCCCATACCTCCATCTCACCAAAGCGCTGGCCGCCGAACTGGGCCTTACCGCCCAGGGGCTGTTGGGTAATCAGGGAGTAGGGTCCGGTGGAACGGGCGTGGACCTTGTCCTCGACCAGGTGGATTAGCTTCATCATATAGATATTGCCCACCGTTACCGGCTGGTCAAAGGGCTGACCGGTCCGCCCGTCGCGGAGGACGGCCTTGCCGGTGACCGGCGGGGGCAGGTTTTGCTTTATTCTGGCCTGCTCCACTGCCTGCCCTAGTTGCTCTCTATCGAGGCCTTTGCTTTTTACGCCCAGGTCTTCGAGCCACAGGCGCAGGCAGACATCTTTTGCCTCCCCGGGGTGGTCGTCGCTGAATACCGTTTCCCCGTTGTAGCCCTGGCTTTTCAGCCACGCCTTAGCCAGCTCTAGCTTCATGGTGGGGTGGTCATTGGAGGGGTCTAGGTCAACGGCGCCGCTTCTTTGGGCTATCCAGGCTCTGGCTAGGGCGTCCTCAATTTCGCTGTCACTGGCGCCGTCAAAGACCGGGGTGAGGGCCTTGAAGCCCAGCAGCTGGGCGGCCCAGCCCAGGTGCGTTTCCAGCACCTGTCCCAGGTTCATCCTTGATGGGACGCCTATAGGGTTGAGGATAATATCTACCGGCGTGCCATCAGGGAGGAAGGGCATATCTTCCGCCGGCGCTATCAGGGAGATGACCCCCTTATTGCCGTGACGGCCGGCCAGCTTGTCCCCTACCGAGACTCTTCGCTTCTGGGCAATCCAGACCTGCACCCACTGGTTAACCCCGGCCGGCAGGTCATCACCATTCTCACGGGAGAAAACGCGCACGTTAATCACCTTGCCCCACTCACCGTGAGGCACGCGCAGGGAGGTATCCTTGACCTCACGGGCTTTCTCCCCGAAGATAGCTCGGAGCAGTTTCTCCTCGGCGGATAGCTCGGTCTCTCCCTTGGGGGTAATCTTGCCCACCAGTATATCATCGGGGCCAACCTCGGCACCGATGCGGACAATGCCGGTATCATCAAGCTCACGCAGGCTTTCCTCACCGACATTGGGTATATCCCGGGTGATCTCTTCCGGTCCCAGCTTGGTATCGCGGGCTTCCACCTCGTGCTTTTCAATGTGAATAGAAGCGAACTTGTCCCGCTCCACCAGGCGGCTACTGATGATAATAGCATCCTCAAAGTTATAGCCTTCCCAGCTCATAAAGGCACAGGTCACGTTTTGTCCCAGGGCCAGCTCCCCGTATTCGGTAGACGAGCTATCGGCCAGAACCTGCCCCGCCTCCACCCGCTCACCCTTGCTTACTATAGGCTGCTGGCTGATGCACGTCCCCTGATTGGTGCGGACAAATTTCATTAAGGGGTATACATCCTTATCGCCGTTATCCCTGGTGACCTCAATCTGTGAGCTGGTAACCGAGGTGACTGCCCCGCCGTTCTGGGCAAAGATGACCTGCCCGCTGTGCTTGGCGACCTCTATTTCCATGCCGGTAGCCACCACCGGTGACTCGGGGCGGAGCAGGGGGACTGCCTGCCGCTGCATGTTAGAGCCCATCAGGGCACGATTGGCATCATTATGCTCCAGGAAGGGTATCAGGGCGGTGGCGACACTGACTATCTGCTTGGGGGATACGTCAATGAACCCTATCCGCTCAGGCGCCTCCAGTAGATAGCGGTCGGCCAATCTGGCCTCGACCCTTTCGTCGATAAACTGGTTCTTCTCGTCGAGGCTGGAGTTAGCCTGGGCAATAATATACTCGTCTTCTTTATCGGCGGTCATATAGATGACCTCATCAGAGACAAAGGGCACCACCTTCACCTTTCGGGAGGGCAGTTTGGCTAGCCTGGCGGCGAGCTTGGGGGTAATTATAGTCCTGGCTTGGATAATGGTATTACCACCGTCATCAACTATATCCTCCCGGGCTGTCCTGCCCTCCAGCTCTTTAGAGGTATTGTCTAGCTCACTTGTTACCTTGCGGTAGGGCGTCTCGATGAAGCCATACTGGTTAACCTGCCCGTAGGTAGCCAGGGAGCCGATAAGACCGATGTTAGGTCCTTCCGGCGTCTCAATGGGGCAGATTCTGCCGTAGTGGGAGAAGTGCACATCGCGCACCTCAAAGCCGGCTCGCTCTCGGGATAGGCCCCCCGGCCCCATTGCCGATAAGCGCCGCTTATGGGTCAGCTCGGCCAGGGGATTGGTCTGGTCCATAAATTGTGATAGCTGTGAGCCGCCAAAGAACTCCCTGACCGCAGCCACCACCGGGCGAATGTTGACCAGAACACTGGGGGTAACGGCATCGGCGCTGATAATGCTCATCCGCTCCCTGACCACGCGCTGTAGGCGCAGTAGCCCGATGCGGAACTGGTTTTGAATCAACTCGCCGACGGTACGCACCCGCCGGTTTCCCAGGTGGTCGATATCATCGGGGTTATCGCTGCCGTTATTAATCATAATGATGTGCCTTACTATCTCGACGATATCTTCCTTGGTCAGCGCCCGTTTGCTTTCCGGAATCTCTAAGCGCAGCCGTTTGTTGAGCTTATAGCGCCCCACCTCCCCCAGGTCATAGCGCAGGGGGTCGAAGAACAGGTTCTTTATCAGTTTTCGGGCGTTTTCAATATTGGGCGGGTCGCCGGGGCGCAGCTTTCTATAGATATCGAGCAGCGCCTCAGGCTCGTCCTTGACCGAAGGCTCCCGCTCCATGGTTGAGCGGATAAATTGGTGGTCAGGGGCGTTGTCCTCGCTGGCGAATAGCTCCAGCAGTTGCTCCTCACTGCTGTAGCCGATAGCCCGCATCAGGGTGGTAATGGGAATCTTGCGTTTGCCGTTTATCTTGGCCGAGATTACATCCCGATTGCTGGTCTCAAACTCCAGCCAGGCCCCGCGGGAGGGGATTAGCTTGGCATGGCAAAGGCCACGGCCGCTATTGGGGTCTTCCTCAAGGGTGAAATAGACACCCGGGGAACGGAGTAACTGGCTTACCGCCACCCTTTCGGCGCCGCTGGTGATAAAGGTGCCTTTAGCCGTCATCAGGGGAATATCGCCGAAAAAGAGGTCTTGTTCCTTGATTTCCCCGGTCTCTTTGACCAGCAGTTGTGTCCTGACATAGAGGGGTGCGGAGTAGGTCAGGTCTTTCTGGTGGCACTCCTGCTCGGTGTAATGAGGCTCGCGGAATTCATAGTCAATGAAGCTTAAGGCCAGCCGGTTGCCGGTGAAGTCCTCAATAGGGGATATCTCCTCCAGCAGCTGCCTTAGCCCCTTCTCCTGGAACCAGCGGAAGGAATCGGTCTGGATCTTAATCAGATTTGGTATCTCTAGTATCTGGGGCAGCCGGGCGTAAGACTTCCTGGGGACGGGCGATAGCTTCTGTTCAATGTCTGTTGGCAACATAAATACTGTCTCTTAAACTCTGCCTATAGAGAGCGGGCAAAATTTTGCATCAATGGGCACTAATCCCAAATATCACTGGGGGCTAATAAAGAAAATAAAGAGGTATGATTACAATAGGGTGAAAAGGATAGTGGCATAATAACAAACTTATATGATACCACTAATTATGATTTTTGTCAATACCCTTTTGTCCTATTTGGGGAAAAAGGGTAACTACCTCTATTTTAACTGGGGAAGGGGGGATTTGAACCCCCACGGATTGCTCCACTGGATCCTAAGTCCAGCCTGTCTGCCAATTCCAGCACTTCCCCATATATAGTCTCATTATATCCCAACGGGCTACACTTCTACCACTCCCAGGTCGGTGAGCCTGATTTCGGGGATTACCGGCAGTGCCAGGAAGGAGAGGGTGGCGAAGGGTGAGGCTAGCTTGCTGCCCAGCTCGGCGGCTATCTTCTCCAGTCCCTCCAGTTTTTTAACCACTGTCTCCAGCGGCTCATCGGATAGTATTCCGGCAATGGGCAGGGCCAGGCTGGCTAACACCTTGCCCCCGGCGGCCGCCACCAGGCCGCCCTGCAGGCGTTCAATCTCCTTAATGGCGGTGAATATATCCTTATCGTTAGTGCCGGCGGCGATGATATTATGGGAATCGTGGGCGATGGACGAAGCCAGCGCTCCCTGTTTTAAGCCCAGCCCGGAAACCAGCCCCAGTCCGATGTTGCCGCTAGCCTGATGCCTCTCCACCACCACCAGCTTCAGGATATCTCTCTCCAGGTCGGGAGTAACCGCCCCCTGGCTGGTATCGACCCTTTCTTGCCGCTTGCGGGTGATTATCTGCCCGGGGACAATCTCAATAACCGGCTCGGTTTCCCCGGAGGGCGAAAGTCTCAGCGCCTCTATACTGAATGGTTTTATATTGACGGTATTAGCCAGTCCCCGGCTGGCGACTTGGGGGGTGGGGAATAGGGGTTTCCCCTCTTCAGCCACCAGCTTGCCCCGGTAGAAGACCATGTCTATCTTTAAGTTGGGCAAATCACCGAGCACAATCAGGTTAGCCATATAGCCGGGGGCTATTGCCCCCAGCCCGTCCCGACGAAAATACTCCGCGGGGTTGATGGTAGCCAGCTGAATTGCCCGCACCGGGTCAAGCCCGAGGCGGATTGCCCGGCGCACTACGCCGTCAATATCGCCGTCCTTGAGCAGGTCGGTGCAACTGCGGTCATCGACGACCAACAAACACCTCTTATAGGTCTTATCGGTGACCAGGGGCAGCAATGCCTCCAGGTTTTTCTCCGAAGAGCCTTCCCTGAGCATGATGAACATGCCCTGCCTCAGCTTCTCCCTGGCTTCGTCCAGAGAGACGGACTCGTGGTCGGAATAGATACCGGCGGCAATATAGGCACTTAAATCCTTGCCGCTAAGGCCGGGGGCATGACCATCAATAATCTTCCCCCGGGCAGAACCGATTTTTTTAAGTATCTCCTTATCGCCACCGATAACGCCGGGGAAATTCATTACCTCCCCCAGCCCGATGCAATCCTTCCACCTTAAAATCCGGCGCACTTCCTCAGGGCCGAGGCTGGCGCCCGAGGTCTCCAGGCGGGTAGCCGGCACACAGGAGGGCGCCATCAGGAAAAGCTCGAAGGGCAGCAGGCGGGCGCAGTCAAGCACATACCTTATACCCTCCAGGCCGCGGACGTTGGCTATCTCATGGAGGTCGGTGACCAGGGTGGTGGTACCGTGGGGCACCACCGCCCGGGCATACTGAGCGATATCAAGCATGGAGCTCTCGGGGTGGATGTGGCCGTTGATAAGACCGGGGGCAATATACCTGCCCCCTAATCTAAGCACCTCTTTGGCTCTGGTATAGTCCCCGATACCGGCTATCCTGTCCCCGCAGATAGCCACGTTGCCGGTTTCAATCTCCCCCGTAAAGACATTGACCACTTTGGCATCGCTTAGGAGAAGGTCGGCGGCAAGCTCTCCCTTAGCCACCGAGATTAAGCGGGCCAACTTGGAAGGCATCAGCTATCCTCCAGAGCGCATATATCGGGAAGGTAGCGGAACCTCTCGTTCCAGTCTATGCCATAGCCAACGATAAACTTATCGGGGACGGTAAAGCCCAGGTAATCAATATTGATTTTGACCTGCGTCCGCGAAGGCTTATCGGTCAGGGCGCAGAGCTTTAGCGATGACGGCTCTTTCTGGCGCAGATAGTCCAGGAGAAAGGCAACGGTGAGGCCGGTATCTATTATATCCTCAATGAGCAGAACATCCCTGCCCACAACTTCAGACTGGATATCAGACACCACCTTAATCTTGCCCGAGCTCTCCCTCCCCCCACCGTAGCTGGAGACCCGGATAAACTCAACCTCCAGAGGGAAATCGAGGAGCCGGATAAGGTCGGCCAGGAAGACAAAGGAGCCTTTGAGAATTCCTATCAGGACAGGCTGTTTGCCCCGGTAATCGCGCTTTATTTCCGCCGCCAGCCGCTTGACGGCAGCGGCTATCTGCTCGCTGGTGAAGAGGACGCTCAGTTTGGTTTGAGAAGCCATAGCTACTTGCGATTATAGCCCTTAAGCTTTAGTCCTGTCCACCAAGGCTAATACCGAGATTGTTTATTAACCTCACCCCCTGTATCCCCCTCTTATACACCCCTTAATCTTGTGCAATAATCTGTTTATCTTTGGTGATTAGCCTTTCCCCGGGGCATAACCACAATATGGGGGGTGCCGGTCAAGGGGTGCGGCTCCACTCTAACCGATGCCGAAAAGACCTCGCTGATTCTAGCCTCGGTTAAAACCTTATCGGGGGCGCCGTCAGCGCAGACCCTGCCCTCTTTGAGCAGGACCAAGCGGTCAAAGTAGAGTGCTGCCAGGTTAAGGTCGTGCATGGCGGCAATGACGGTAAGCCCCAGCTCCCTATTGAGACCCTTCACCAGCTCCAGGATTTCCATCTGGTGAGCGATGTCCAGGTGCACGGTAGGCTCATCGAGCAGCAGCAGCTTGGGCTGCTGGGCCAGTGCCATGGCCAGGATAACCTTCTGCCGTTCCCCGCCGCTCAGCTCATCAAAACGGCGCTCGGCCAGCTCCTCGATGCCGACTTGCTCTAAAACACTATTGACCAGTTGCCTATCGGCTTCGCACACCGAAGCCAGGGCTTTGAAGAAGGGGGTCCTCCCCAGCATCACTACCTCGCCGGTGGTAAAGGCAAAGGGTATATGAAACTGTTGCGGCACCACGGCTACGTTGCGGGCGATAGACCTTCGGCTCAAGGTGCTTAAATTGTCGCCGTTGAACCTGATTTCGCCTTGAGCCGGTTTTAAGATGCCGCTGGCTAGTTTGAGCAGGGTGGTCTTGCCTGAGCCATTAGGGCCAATCAGCCCCACCATCTCCCCCCCCTTAACGGCAAGGTTGATATTGTGCAGAACCAGCCCGTCAAAGTAAGAGAAGTCAACCCGGCTAATCTTCAAGCTTATCATCAGAAAGCATACTCCTTCCTGGTGCGCCTTAGCAGGTAAAGGAAGAATGGTGCGCCAATAATGGCGGTGATAACCCCCACTGGAATCTCTGTCGGCGCCATGACGGTGCGGGCTAAAAGGTCGGCGATAATGACAAAGGCACCGCCGGCTAGTGCCGAAGCCGGCAGGAGAAAGCGGTGGTCGGGCCCAAAGCTCAAGCGCATGGCATGGGGTACCACCAGCCCGACAAAGCCAATCAAGCCACTGATGGAAACAGCGGCGGCGGTGAGCAGGGAGCCCAAAGCCAGGATAAGCATTTTATCCCTCTCCACCTCAACCCCCACATAGGCCGCCCCCTCCTCCCCCAGGGAGAGGGCGTTCAGGTGAAAGGCAAAAAACCGGGCGCAGATAATACCGCCGATGACCAGCGGGGTAATAACCGCTATCTGCTCCCAGCCGGTTACCGAGATATGACCCAGCAGGAAGGAATAAACCGAGGGGAGGTTTAACTGCAGGCGGTCGCTTATTGAGATTAAAAGGGCCATAATGGAGGCCATAAAGGAGCTGACCACCACCCCAGCTAGGAGCATACTTATGATGGGCGTCTTGCCCCCCACCCGCGCCAGATTATAGACCAGGAAAACCGTGGCCAGGGCGCCGGCAAAGGCGGCTACCGGCACCAGCCCGAAGCCGAGGAAAGCCATATTTATCGGTATTAGCATGGCTATGGTAGCCCCCAGGGCGGCACCGGCTGAAGTGCCTATGATATAAGGGTCAGCCATGGGGTTGCGCAGTAGCCCCTGAAAGAGCACTCCCGCTGTAGCCAGAGCCATGCCCACCAGTGCCCCGCCGATTACCCGGGGCAGCCTTATCTGGAAGATTATCGTCTCCTCCACCGCCCTCCAGGTCGAGGGGAAATCAAAAATAGCCAGCTTGTTAAGCGCCATCTTTACGATATCGGGTAAAGAGATAGATACCGCGCCCAAGGCGCTGGCCAGGAATAGGGCGGCTATCAGGCAGACCCCCAGCAGGGTTAAGACCAGGATTAGCTTATTACGGCGTCTCAATTTAATAAAACCTCGAAGTATTTAATACAAAAATCCCCTCGTCTGCAGAACAAGGGGATTTTCATTACCTCTAATCTGCCCCCCTTCTCCGCGGAGGCGACACTGGTTAAGGGCTGGTGTTCTGACTTCTAGAGGCCTTAAAGCCTCTAGTCACAGCAGGCGGGACTGTGGCGGATTCGCACCGCACTTGCTTCCCATTTAAGCCCTCAGCTTGCGCAAAGGGCACCCTGGCCGCTATTCAATTTTAATAGAGCATAGCAAAAAGGTGAGCCAAAGTCAACCTGCCCTTTAGTTCCTTAACTTATTGGGGGGAGGTGACGGGAAAGGATTTTTTGCCCATCTCCCTGGCGGTTATCTTCTGCACCTTAACCTGCGGCAGCAGCCTTTCCACATCAGCCTTGTGGGCTAGTTCCGTGCCCGGGGTTAAGACAGCGGCAGTCCCCATGGCTACGGCTAATCGGCAGGCTTCTGATAGTGGCTCTTCCTTGGCTAGCTTTAGGGCAAGGCCGGCGATACTGCAATCGCCAGCGCCCACGGCGCTTTTTACCCTCACCGGCGGCGGGACTGCCTTTAGAATTTCTTTCTTGGTGGCGGCAATGAGGCCGTATTTGCCTCGGGAGATAACGGCTATTTCAATGCCCATATCAACTATGTCCAGTGCTGCCTTGATGATTGCCTCTTCGCTTGATAGCTCCCGCCCCAGCAGCTCCTCAGACTCCGGCACGTTGGGCTTGATGAGGTAGGGCTTAGCCCTTATGCCCTCGGCTAGCCATTGGCTATCAGCGTCCAGGATAGTCCTTACCCCGAATTTTTTAGCTTCCTTGACTATGGTGTAATAAACATCGGTGGGGATGCCCGGGGGGACACTGCCGCCAGCCACGATTAAATCTGGACCGGGGCGCATCTGCAGCATTTTCTGGCGGAACCTTTCAAACTCTCCCTTGGCAATATACGGACCGGGAGAGTCAATTCTGGTCTGCTCTAAGTTTTTGCTATCGGTGATGATGAAGTTGGTCCTCGTCTCCCGCTGGATAGGGGTGAAGCTGAAAGGCACCCCTTCTTCATCAAGCAATATCTCTACCGCCCGGCCTATGGTGCCACCGATAAAACCGTAAGCCACCGTTCTGCCCTCCATCTCGTGGATGGCCCGTGAGACGTCTATGCCTTTACCCCCGGCATAGCGGTGCAGCCGGGACCAGCGGTTGGGTCCATCCACCACCAGTCCATCCACAGTAATGTGCTGGTCAAGGCTGGGGTTAAGGGTTATAGTGGCAATCAAAGGATTTTTCATTTTAATACTCCTGGTACCACCTTTCCCAGAGAGGGGCTAGCTCGCCGCTTGCCAGTCCCAGCTTCTTATACCAGGGCACAGCGTATTTGGCGGCTATCTCGTTTAGCCTTTTTAGCCTATCTACGCCCACGGTAGCCAGAAGCTTTGCCCTCTCCTCGCCGTCATCAACATTCATTGCCTCCTGCCATATAGCCCGCCCGGCGAGGAAGCCTGAGGCTCCACCCCGGCAGGCAATCTCCACCTCCTGGCAGAAGACCTCAAAGTCCGCCCCGGCGCTTAAGACCACCCAAGGAATCTTTGACGCCTTATCCAGCTGGTGACAGAGGTCAACAAGTTCCTTCTTGTCCTTTTTATAGTGCAGGTCGGCGGGAAACTCGATCTTTAGCACATCCACGGCCAGGTCGGTGATATGCTGGGCGGTCTTTACTACCAGCTGCTCTTTTACGTTAGCAAACTGCGCCGGGTTATTCACCTCCTCGCCTACGGGGTAACTCAGTGGCTCGACGACAAAGGTGAGGTCATATTTTTGGCATTCCCGGGCAATCATATCGACCATTTCCAGCAGTTTGGCGGCAAGCTCAATTAAATCCGGTCGGTAGTGGACCAGGAGCTTGGCTGCCGAGGCGCCCATTCGCTTGACCTTCTCCACATTCCACCCCTCCTGAAGCTCGGTCAGGCGGTATTCCGCACCCCCCTCGTAGCCCGAGGCTTCCAGGCTGACCACTAGGCCGGTGCTCTTGGGTAAGACGCCGCGGCCGATGCACTGGGCGGCGCCGAAGAGGGGGTCAAGCAATACGGCGCTGGCGTGGGGGGCAAGATGGGAGCACAGCTCCAGCTTGCGCTGAGCCATTTCTTCATAGCCGATTTCCCCTTTAGTTGTATGTCCTTCCTCAATTATGCGGCGCAGGGAATGGCGGTGGTCCATGGCACATATGTTAAAGATGCCATCGGCATTAGCCAGCTCCTGCAAGCCTCTCAGCTTACCGATGCTCAGGTTCTTCATACCCACCCAGCTATTATGGAATAAAAACTGGGTTTAATCAAGATACTGTGTTCAATGTTTTTAACCCCGCCCTCCGCCATTTTAGAGCGGGTTTTTCGTCCCACCCACCCGCCCAAAGAGGTTTCACCTCTTTACCATCTTTTTCCCCCCTTTAAGGGCTGCTGTAAGAGGGGGCTAGACCCCTCTAGGGTGGGTTAGGGTGGGAAGCAAAACGTAAATCAAAGGGGAGGAGGGGTGGAAAGTAAAAGCTAAGTTTGAAAAAGCGGTTTGTCTTTATCTTGGCTGGGGAGTATAATTGGGCGACGCCTAATTTTGATGGAGTTATAGAATATGCCCTGGTTTTATTATGTCAGCCGATTCCTGATAAATATACTACTTAGAATCCTCACCCGATGGAAGGTCAAAGGCAGGGAAAATGTCCCGGAGCGAGGCCCCCTGCTGGTGGTAGCCAATCATCTTCATGCCTACGACCCGGCGGTGGTGGGGATTAGCCTGGGCAGGAGAGTAATATTTATGGCTAAAGAGGAGCTATTTCGTTTCTGGCCCCGGGCCTTCTATCTCAGAGGCCTTGGTTCCTTCCCGGTGCATAGAGGGAAGCTGGATAGAAAGGCGATACGCCAGTCAGAGAAGGTGTTAGCTGATGGCCTGGCTCTGGCTATGTTCCCTGAGGGTTCAAGGAGCGAGAGCACCCAGCTTCAGTCGGCGCTGCGCGGCTCGGCGCTGATAGCCAATCGTAGCGGTGCCCCTATTCTTCCCGTGGGCATCACCGGCAGCGAGAGGCTTGGGGGATTAGGCTGGGTAAGCCGCCCCCGGATAACGGTCAATTTTGGTAAGCCCTTCTATCTGCCCAAGGCAGGCACCAGGGTAACCAAGCAGGAACTGAAGGAGCATACCGAATTTGTAATGCAGCGTATAGCCGAACTGCTCCCCGCCAAGTATCGGGGCAGTTATGCCGGCAAGGTAGATTAAAGGGGCATGAAGATTGAAAAGACGGGAGAGATAGGTTTTTGCTTTGGGGTCAAGCGCGCCATTGATATATTGGAAAAACTTTCACGAGAACGTGGTGGGGTGGAGACCCTGGGGGCGGTGGTGCACAACCAGCAGGTGCTGCAGAGGCTGGCTGAGATTGGGGTCAGGGTAGCCCAGGGTGTAGCTGATATAAAGGGTGATACGGTGGCCATCAGCTCTCATGGGGTAGCCCCGGAGGTTGAAGAAGAGATTCGGGCGCGCCATATTGACATCGTTGATACCACCTGCCCCTTCGTTCACCGCCTCCAGACGGCAGCCCGCAGGTTAGCTGAAAGCGGGTTTTTCGTCATTATCTATGGTGATGCTGACCATACCGAGGTCAAGGGTGTTCTGGGCTGGGCTGATGGCAAGGGGCTGGCCACCCTGGACGATGAGGTTGTCTGCCGGCTGGAACCAGCACCTCGCCGTTTGGGCATTCTATCTCAGACCACCCAGATACCAGCCCATTTCGCTGAATTTGTCAAGAGGCTCATTGACGGCGCCTTCGGCAAAGACTCCGAGCTGCGCATTATTGATACCATATGCCATGACTTAAGAAAACGGCAGGCTCAAGCCCTCAAGCTGGCGGGCAGGGTTGACCTGATGCTGGTTATCGGCGGGCATGGCAGCGCCAATACCAACCGTTTGGCTGAGTTATGCTCTAATGCTGCCGAAACCCATCTGGTTGAGACGGCTGAGGAAATCTCACCCTCCTGGTTTAAGGGCAGAAGTCATATAGGCATAACCTCAGGCGCTTCCACGGCTAGAGCTGACATAGATGAAGTATTAGCCAGACTAAAAACTCTGGCTTAAAGCCCCATCTCCCGGGCAACTATTTGCCGGTAGAAGCTGGCATCGCCAAAGCTGACCTCAGCCGCTTTCGCCCGCCGCGTGTAGTACTGCAAATCGTGGTCTATGGTAACGCCGATGGCGCCGTGTATCTGGTGGGCTAAGGCCATGACCCGCTGGCAGGCTTCGCCGGCCCAGGCCTTGGCTATGGCTACCTCTTTAGTGGCGGGCAGGCCCTGGCTCAGCATCCAGGCGGCCTGGTAGGTGGAGAGCCTGGTGCCATCAACATCAGTGGCCATGTCGGCGCAGTAGTGCTGGATAACCTGAAAGCTGCCGATGGGGCGGTCGTATTGCTTTCTTTCTTTGGCATAGTCAACGGTCATGTCCAGCGCCTGCTGGATGCAGCCCACCATCTCACAGCATTTGGCCACTGCCGCCCGCTGGATTATCTTCTTTACCTCTTTCCACCCCCGGTTCAACTCGCCCAGGATATTCTCACTCGGCACCTTTACCCCCTCAAAGACCACCTCGCAAAGCTTATCGTTGGCCATGGTCTTTAAAACCTTGTGGCTTAGGCCCGGGCTCTTGCCGCTAACGATAAATATGGTAATCCCCTCTTCCGCCTTGGCTTTGGCATCGGTCCTGGCTACCACCAGCATATAATCGGCGACGTTGGCATCGGCGACAAAGAGCTTGGTGCCCTTGATGGTATAGTTATCGCCTTCGGCGGTGGCTTTAGTCTCAATACCGTCGGCATCATAGCTGGCGCTGGCTTCGGTCAGGGCCAGGGTGAAGATAGTTTGGCCGCTGGCTATCCCGGGCAGATACTTATCTTTCTGCTCCTCGCTGCCGATATCAAGGATAGGTAGCCCGCCGAGGACTACCGTGGAGAAGTAGGGACCGGGCAGGCAAGCCCTGCCCATTTCCTCCAGCAGCAAGCCTAAGTCGAGGAAGCTCATATCACTGCCGCCGTACTTTTCGGGTAGTGCCAGCCCCATCCAGCCCAGCCCGGCCATTTCCTTCCAAAGCTCCGGCGAGTAGCCCAGCTCGCTCTCTTCCATCTCTTTGACCACCGTTTTGGGGAACTTATCGGCCAGAAAATCGCGGGCCATTGTCTTTAACATTTCCTGTTCTTCAGAGAGAGCCAAATCCATTTCCTTGCCTCCTAAACTAGCTTGCTGGTCAAGTTATTGGTTGGGCAGTTCCAGCTTTCTTTGTGCCAGAATATTTTTCAAGATTTCCGAGGTGCCAGCCTGCAGGCTATAGCCCTTTGATGAGAGGTAAGAATGATAAGCCATGCCCTGCATCGGCACCCATTTAGACTGGGGAGAAAGCTGCCCGTAGAGTCCCAGAATCTCTATTGCCGTGCTCGCCAGGCGCTGTTCAAAGGCGGTGCCGTAGGCTTTGGACATCGCCGATTCCCAGTTGGGGGCACGGCCAGCGTCCATAACCATAGCCACCCGGTACATATGCAGACGCCCGATTTCAAACTCTATTCCAAGCTGAGCCAGCTTGGCACGGATTAGTTTGTCTTCAGATAGTGGCTTACCCTGGCGCTTGGTTTCTTTAACATACTTGATGAGGGCTCCGAAGAGGGGATAGTTAGCCATCAGCCGCTCCATCCCGCTTCTCTCGTAGTCAAGCTGGTTCAAAATCTGGTAAAAGCCCTTGTTTTTCTCTCCAATCAGGCAGGTCTTGGGAATGCGCACGTTTTCAAAAAATACTTCGTTAAAATGCACGCCGCCGGTAATATCGGTTATGGGGACAATGTTAACCCCGGGCAGGCTGGTCTTAAAAAAGAATTCGCTGATTCCACGGTGCTTGGGGGCATCGGGGTCGGTTCGGGCAACCAGGTAAATCCAGTTCATGTGGCTGCCGCCGCTGGTCCATGTCTTCTGCCCGTCAATGACATAGTAGTCGCCGTCCTCAACGGCTTTGGTTTTAAGCGAGGCGAGGTCGCTGCCGGCGTCAGGCTCGCTCATGCCCAGACCGACATAGGCTTCCCCCTTTAAGATTATGGGAAGTAGCTCCTTCTTTTGCTCTCCGGTGCCGTAGTGGACGATGGCGCCCCCTATTTGGCGGTCGGCGAACCAGTGGCAGGCGGCGGGTGCTCCGTAGCGCAGCATCTCTTCGGTCAGGATAAGGCGGTGGACGAATGATAGCCCCCGCCCCCCGTACTCCTTGGGCCAGGTTAAGCCAATCCAGCCCTTTTTAGCCACCCTTTGGCTGAACTCCGGGTCGTGGCCCATTATCCAGGCATCGCACATGGGCTGCCACAGCCCTTGCTTTATCTCTCCTTCCAGAAAATCACGCACTTCCTGTCTGAATTTCCCCTGCTCCTCGCTCAGGCTAAAATCCATGCTTGAATTCTCCCTTCCTAAAGGTCGGTCTTATTTAGAGTCCCTGCAGATGGGGTGGGTTTAGGTTCCCCGTATTGCCAGGCAGGTCACGGTTCGGGAAATGCCGTTGATGGGGTGGATTTTTCCAGTAACTAGGTCGCCGATGTCGTTTAGAGTTTCTTCTTCTATTATAGCGATTATATCATAGGGACCAGTTACAATATCAACCGATTTTATCCCCTTCAGCCGTTCCATAGCCGCCGCCACTTCCTTGTTTCTGCCCACGGCTGTCTCGATGAGGACATACGCCTTGGCTGCCATTGAATTTACCTCCTTCGCTTTAAAGCCGGTAATAGCTACTTAAAATATCCCGTATACATTTAAAGCTTAAAGTGGCCTACTGTCAAGGTTTTATCCGCCTTGACAGGGAGTAGTTGGCTCGGCTTATAATAAAGCTCTAATTTAGCTTTCTTTAAGTGTATTTTAGGAGGAGTCTTTTGGACTATTTTTTAACCGAGCAGCAGAAGGAAATTAAGAATCTGACCAGGACCATCGCCCAGGAAAAGGTACTGCCGGTGCGGGCAGCCCTTGATGAGAAGGAAGAATTCCCCGCAGAGATTATGAAAATCCTGGCCGATGCCGGCCTGTTCGGCGTCTATCTCCCCGAGGAGTATGGGGGGCTGGGGGGCGGCATCCTCGATTTGTGTCTGGTGGTGGAAGAGCTGAGCCGGGTGTGTAGCGGGGTGGCTGTCAGCTATGCCGCCAGCGGGCTGGGGACCTTAACCATGCTCCATTACGGGACCGATGAGCAGAAGCAGAGGTACCTGCCTGACATT
Organism: uncultured Dehalococcoidales bacterium; assembly: GCA_964597155.1. Taxonomy (GTDB): domain Bacteria; phylum Chloroflexota; class Dehalococcoidia; order Dehalococcoidales; family BS750m-G39; genus DUEC01. Next base: position 1,760 of record CAZQXA010000008.1, on the reverse strand, counting down.
GCCAGCGGGCGGAAAATGGCTGCCTTCGGCTTAACCGAGGCCAACGCCGGCAGCGATGCCGGTGGTATACAGACCACCGCCACCCCGACCAGCGGCGGTTATATCCTTAACGGCACCAAGCAGTTTATCACCAACGGCGGTGAGGCGGAGGTAAATACTATTATCGCCCTGACCGATAAGAGTAAGGGACCTCGTGGCGCCAGCGCTTTCCTGGTGGATAAGGGGGCAACGGGCTTCACCTTCGGCAGGAAAGAGAAGAAGCTGGGCATTCGCGCCTCGGCCACCAGGGAACTGGTCTTTGAGGACTGTTTTGTCCCCGAGGGGAACAGGCTGGGTCGGGAGGGGATGGGGTTTATCCTGACCATGAAGCTTTTGGACTATTCCCGCCCCGGATTGGGCGCCCAGGCGATGGGACTGGCCCAGGGGGCGCTGGAAGCTGCCGTGGACTACGCCAAACAGCGTGTCCAGTTTGGCCACCCCATCTTTGCCCAGCAAGCCGTCCAGCACATGCTGGCCGATATGGCTATGGAGGTGGAGGCAGCCAGAGCCCTGGTCTACGCCACTGCCCGCATGATAGATGGCGGAGCTAAGGATTTTACCCGAGAATCGGCGATGTCCAAGGTCTTCGCTTCGGATGTGGCTATGAAGGTTACCACTAACGCTATGCAGGTTTTTGGCGGCGTGGGCTACATGCGTGACTACCCCATTGAGAAGATGTTCCGGGACGCCAAAATCACCCAGATATATGAAGGCACCAATCAGGTGCTGCGAAATGAGATCGCCTTTGCCCTGAGGAAGAAAAAGTGGTGAGTGCCTAGCGCTCCCTTTTGTATCCCCCCGGCGTTTTTCTTCCCGACCCACCCGCCCTCGCAGGCTTCGCTGTTAGGCTTTGGGAAGGGGGAAAGGTTTTTTTGGGTCTTATTTCCCGCCCAGCCCACCCTATAAGGCTTCGTCGTTTAACCTTAGGGAGGGGTAACCCCCCTACCGCCCCCTTTTTGGGGAGTGCTGTGATAGGGGCGTATATGGGGCCCCCGCGAAATCTTGATTTCGTGAGGTAAAAAGCCCCTGTAGGGCGGGTCAGGGTGGGAAGAAAGACAACCGAAAAAGAGGGGGTAAGGGAGGCTTTAAAGTAAATATCCTGTAAGCTTGACAGTGCACGCCAGGCTACGTTTATAATAAGAAGATTATGTTTTGAGGGAGGGGGGAGGCGATGCAGATAAATGTCGCCCAGCTGCTTAGGTCGCCAATAGGTTCAACACGGGATTATGAGGTAAAGCAGGCTATAGATGTTACCGGTGATGGCGATGGCAGCCTGGTTCAGGGTAAGGTCAGGTTGATGCGCACTGACCGGGGTATTCTGGTCAAGGGTGTGATTGATACCGGGGTTGAACTTACCTGTAGCCGCTGCCTGAACTTATTCCATTGCCCTCTGGCTCTGGATATTGAGGAGGAGTATTTTCCGACGACCGATGTCGTTAGCGGCGCTCCGCTGTCCTTGCCCGAGGAGCCGGGCAGTTTTACTATAGATGAACGTCACGAGCTTGATTTAACCGAGGCGATACGCCAGTGCGCCCTGCTGGCTATCCCCATGAAACCGCTTTGTCTTGAAGATTGTGCCGGCTTATGCCCCAATTGCGGTCATAATCTTAACCTGGGGGCATGTAATTGCCGGCCTGAAGTGGTCGACCCTCGCTGGTCTGAGCTGATCAAATTGAAAAAAGAGAAAGGAACGCAGTAGATTATGGGAGCTTTACCAAAAC
>CAZQXA010000007.1:0-20173 GCA_964597155.1 uncultured Dehalococcoidales bacterium | reverse complement strand
AGATAAAGGAAATGAAGCAAAAGGGCGAGAAAATCGCCATGCTCACCGCCTATGATTACTCCACAGCCAAGATTGTTGACGAGGCAGGAATACCGCTGATTCTGGTGGGAGACAGCCTGGGCATGGTCGTCCTCGGCTACGAATCAACCATACCGGTGACCATGGCCGAGATGCTCCACCATACCAAGGCAGTGGTCAGGGGAGCTAAAAAGGCGATGGTGGTTGGCGATATGCCCTTTATGACCTACCACATAAGCGTTGATGATGCCCTAAGAAATGCCGCCCGCTTCATCCAGGAGGGAGGCGCCCAGGCAGTCAAGCTTGAGGGTGGGGTAACGGTGGCGGAAAAGGTGAAGCGAATCGTGGAATGTGGCATCCCGGTTATGGGGCACATCGGGCTTACCCCCCAGTCAATCCACCAGTTCGGCGGTTTCAAGCTGCAGGGCAAGACCCCGGAGGCAGCCGCCAGACTCTTAGAAGACGCTCGAGCCCTGGAGCAAGCCGGAGCCTTTTCCATCGTCCTGGAGACCATCCCCACCCCCCTCGCCAAGCTGATTAGCCAAAAAATAGCCATTCCCACCATCGGCATCGGCGCCGGCCCGGACTGCGACGGCCAGATCCAGGTCATCAACGACATTCTAGGCTCTTTCACCGACTTTGTCCCCAGGCACGCCAAGCAATACGCTAAGCTCAGCGATACTATCCGCCAGGCGGTTACCCAGTATGATAGCGAGGTAAAATCGGGCAAATTCCCCACTGGGGAGCAGAGCTACTCCATGGACGAAAAACTGCTGTCTGAGCTGGCTTGAATAGCCGGCACTATATCTTTTCTTCGTTTTTATTTCTCTCCCTCCCACCCAAAGAGGCTGGTGCCTCTCTTCCACTCTTTTGTTCTTCCCCTCCCCCTATTTTAGAGAGCTTTAAGGGCGAATACGGGGTAAGAAGCCTCTATAGGGCGGGTTAGGGTGGGAAGAAAAAGTTATTTTTGAAATGGGGTGGGAGGAGGAAAGTTTTAGAAGCGCATACGGGGCCCCCCGAAAAACAAAGTTTTTTGGGGTAAAAAGCTTATGTGGGTGGGTTAGGGCGAGAAGAAAAACCCCTAAAGAAGAGTTTTAGAGGTGAAACCTCTATAGGGCGGGTTAGGGTGGGAAGAAAGACATAAATTAAAAGCGGAGGGGCGGGGAGATAATATCAACTTGCCAAAGACACCCCCCTGGTCTTACACTATCCATAAATAAACCTCCAGAAAGGGGACATTAATTATGGCTAAAACAAAATACGGGCACCTGGTAAAAACAATGCCGATTAACGAGGGACCCAAGGGAGCCAACGCCTACGAAATTATCTGGATGTTCGGCAAGGAGCTGGAAAATTTCAACCTCAACTTTGCCCTGGGGCGCTACCAGGAGACCGGCATCTGGCACCCCTGGGCTGGACCTCATGTCCACCCTACTTTTGATGAATGCCTCCTCTTCTTCGGCCACGACACTAATGACCTGACTTCCCTGGGGGCAGAGTTTGAGATAGCGCTGGGTAAGGAACAGGAAAAGCATACCTTTAATACCCCCAAAATCGTTATTCTACCCAAAGGGGTGCCGCACTGCCCGCTGGTAACCAGGAGGATTGATAAACCCTTTGTTCATGGTCATATTATTCTTGGACCTGACGACAAGGTTGACTGGTGGCCCACGGACTCAAAACCGACTAAAACGAATGGCTCAAAGTATAACCACTTGATAAAGCCGCTGAAGGTCCAAAAAAGTCCAAAGTCCCAGGAGCTGACCTGGATGGCGGGCGACAAACTCGAGGGCTTCGCCCTGAACCTGGCTGTGGGACTATGCGCCGAGACCGGCCAGTGGTACCAGGGAAAGGGAGCCCAGGTAAGCCCTTACGATACCTGCCTCATTTTCTTTGGCCACGACACCAAGAAATTAGGCTATCTGGGGGCAGAAATAGAGATTGCGCTGGGCAAGGAGCAGGAAAAGCATACCTTTAATGCCCCCACCGTGGTCACCGTGCCCAAAGGTCTGCCCTATTTACCGCTGGTGGTTAAAAGGGTTGATAAACCCTTCGGCTTTATAATGTACAACCTAGGGCCCAAACACAATACTGCCTGGATAGACTGAACTTCTTTATATATATCTTTTTCCACTCACCTTTAAGGGGCAAAGAGAGGTAAACCCTTTTGGGGCGGGCTGGGTGGGAAGAAAAACAAAAGTCGAAGGGGGATGGGGAGATAATAGTATGAAAACCGTTGCCACTATAGCCGAGCTGAGAAGGATAAGAGCCAAGCTCAGCGGAGAGGTTGGCTTTGTCCCCACCATGGGCTACCTCCACCAGGGCCACCTGGCTCTGGTCAGGCAAGCACGAGCCGAAAACCCCTCGGTGGTGGTCAGCATCTTTGTTAACCCCACCCAGTTCGGTCCCAAAGAAGATTTTGCCCGCTATCCCCGCGACCCCCAGCGCGACCTCGGCATGCTAGAAAAGGCAAAGGTTGACCTCGTCTTTATGCCCGCGGCGGATGAAATGTACCCGCCAGGTTTCAATAGCTGGGTGGAGGTGGGTGGGGTCGCCGAGCGGCTGGAGGGCGCATCCCGCCCCGGTCACTTCCGGGGGGTTGCCACCGTGGTCGCCAAGCTGTTCAACATCGTCCAGCCCGATAGAGCCTACTTCGGGCAGAAGGACGCCCAGCAGCTAATAGTCATTAAGAAGATGGCGGCTGACCTTGATATGGATCTGGAAATAGTCGCCGTGCCCACGGTGCGCGAAGCCGACGGCCTGGCCATGAGCAGCCGCAACACCTTTTTGAACCCCCAGGAGCGTAAGCAAGCCGCCGTTTTATATCAGGCGCTAACCCTGGCGCAGAAGCTGTATTCTCAAGGGGAAAAGGATGCCAAAGCCATCCTCAAGCAGATGACCACCATCATTCAGAAGCAGCCGCTGGCCAAGATTGACTATGTCTCCATAGCCAATGCCGAGACTCTGGACGAACTGGACAGGGTGAAACCCCCGGCGCTGGTCTCGCTGGCGGTGAGGTTCGGCAAGACTAGGTTGATTGATAATACGGTGCTATACTAGCAAACTAAATAACCCCTCTTTACCTAAAGGAAAGGAAGTGAAATCATGGCGAAAAAGCGGGCAAGCGGTGAAAGGGCAAAGGGTATGGCCGGTTTTTGGGCAGTATGCGGCGGCATTTGCTGGGTGCTTGGTCTTATCTTTGCCATATTAGGCATCATTGCCGAGAAGACGAGCACCACCCTTGGTCTGACGCCGCTGTCCTGGTACTTGCTGGCAATCGCTCTTTTTGTCGCCAGCATAAGCTGGTACATTGGCTGGGCAGTGGCTGTGCTCTATAAGAAATAGCTCAGCTAAGAGGTTCGCTTCTAGGGGATAATGCCATAGCCCCCGCTAACCGCATCCTTGAAGATGGGCAGATGCGGCGGGTAGAAGGTAAACACGACGAAAGCTACCCCCAACAAGACTACCAGCACCAGCCCCACCCCACCCGTCCAAGATGGCAAGCGTCTCATGGTCAATATCTTGTAGCTGGCTAGCTGGCCAAGGGCAACGGCTACGAAAAAAATCAAGATATCGACGATTAGAATCTCTTCGCCGACAATAGCCGTATAGGAATAGAAAATAAGGGCGATAGCCATCGGCATAACATAGATACCGATTGCCTTGGCAACCATAAAATTGTTTGCCGAGCGCCTCAAGAACGGGTACTCGAATATGGCGTAAAGCAAGGCCGGCCAGAAGGCTATCTTAAAATGCTCCCAGACACTTTCGTTCACCGCGGCAATCGCGCCAACGGGTTCCCAGCCGCCAGACCACTCAAAAACAAAGTGCAATAGCGAACCGGCTAGGGCGATGACGGCTATGCCAATTAATTCCCACCTTAAAACAGACCTTTTCATAGCGATGCCAAAATAGACATTACTAACAACCGGTGTCTTTGTCAATACCAGCAAAATAACGAGGCCTTACTCCCTAATCAGCCCCATAATCCCCAGCATGGCAATAAAGGCAAGCCCGGCGCCGAGGTAGAAGGGAACGGCGGGACTATAAGCATCCCACAGCCAGCCGGCAATCAGGCTGGCGGGCAAAAGGGTTAGGCCAACCACCCCGTGATAAAGTCCGTAGGCGGTGCCCCGCTTCTGCGGGGGAACCAAATCGGCGACGAAGGCTCGCGCCACACCTTCCACTACGCCGTAATAGACGCCGTAGCAGGCAAAGAGCAGCCAGACCTGCCACAGCTCTGATGCCAAGGCAAACCCCAGATAGACCAGGGCGTAGATAAACCAGCCCAGGGTGATGACCCGCCGCCTTCCCAGCCGGTCGGAGAGCATCCCCGCCGGCAGAGCGGTAACAGCATAGGCGATATTGAACAGCACCAGCATCAATACCACATGTAAAACCGACGAGCCCAGGTCCTGCGCCCTTAAGATGACAAAGAAATCACTGGAGTTGCCCAGGGTAAACACCGCCATAATCGCCAGGAACAGCGTAAAGCGGGTATCAACCCCCCCCACCCGCCTAAACTTTAGCCGAGAGCCGATATCGCCTGGCGAAGGTCTTCGCCTTTCTCGAACAAAGAACAGCAGCACCAATACCGCCAGCACTGCCGGCACCACCCCCAACAACACCAGCCACTGGTAGGCTTTAAGGTTGAGCTCAAGCCCCCCGCCCTGAACCAGATAGATAATGACGGCAGCGAGTGCCAGCCCCAGGACAGCGCCGAAGGTATCCATAGCCCGTTGCAGGCCAAAACCCTTGCCCCTCTCTCCAGCCTCAACCGAATCAGCCACCAGGGCATCGCGGGGGGAGGTACGGATGCCCTTCCCTATCCTATCGCCGAATCTAATGGCCAGCACAGCCCCCCAGGTTGACGCCAGATACATAAAGGGCTTGATTATCGTAGAAACACTGTAGCCCAATAATGCCAGCGATTTGCGCCTTCCCATCTTATCACTGAACCAGCCGCTGAATATTCTGAAAATAGCGTCAACGGACTCGGAAAGCCCGCCGATAAGACCAATAACAGGAGTGCCTGCCTTTAGCACATTGGATAGAAAGAGGGGGATGAGAGTAAAAATCATTTCGCTGGAGACATCGTTCAGCAGGCTGACTATGCCCAGAAAGAAGACATTGGCGTTGAGACCAAAGACCTTGCCCTGCCTTAAGCGGGATTTTTTAGAAAACATAAAGGTCACACCACTTTAATACGAGTTAAAGGAGGCGATTTCCTCCATCGGCTCCCGGCCATGTTCTGGCCCCAGCTTTTCCCTATCGTAATAGCCCAGCGCTATCAAGATATCTATCTTCTTACCCTGCGGGATGTTCAATACCGATTTTACCCCCCGTTCATTGAACCAGCCTATCCAGCAGGTTCCCAGTCCCAAGTCTTCAGCCTCAAGGACGAGGTGCTCACAGGCTACCCCTATGTCTATCAGGTAATATTTTGTGCCTCGAAACATTCCTCCGATTCTGGCCAGAAACTTGGACTTTTCCGAGATGACAACGACCATGACCGGTGCTGTTTTGCCAAAGGAATTTATAAAGTATAGACCGCCAAAGGCGGCAGCGCAGAGTTTATCTTTCAACTCCCTATCATCGACCACTATGAATCGCCACGGCTGTGAATTGCTTGCCGAGGGGGCCAGTCTTGCCGCCTCAAGACACATCATTATTTTGTCTCGGCTAACAGGCCTATCCAGAAAATCCCTAACGCTTTTTCTATGTTTTATTAAGTCCAGAAGAGCCATAGTTACACTTCTCCCTTTTTGATTTCATGAGCTATACGATAACCAATCCTAGTTTTAGCCGGCGTCATTGTCAACAACTTGCTTGACAGTGATATACCCAGTAGCTACAATAAATCCCGTGCCGAGGTAGCTCAGTCGGTAGAGCACTTGACTGAAAATCAAGGTGTCCCCAGTTCGATTCTGGGCCTCGGCACCATAAGACGAGTCCCCGCCAAAACCCTTGTTTTTGGTGGGTAGACGGCGGAGCTACGAGCCGAAGTGGCGGAATAGGCATACGCGACAGTCTCAAAAACTGTTGAGGGGCAACCCTCATGTCGGTTCGAGCCCGACCTTCGGCACCATATGCAATGCCGAGTTGTGTAGTGGTAGCACAGGGGACTTTGAATCCCTTAGCCCAGGTTCGAATCCTGGCTCGGCAGCCAGCTTCTCTCTAGACCAGGCCAAAAAGATAAAAGACAACCACCACTATCCCCGCCGCCAGGATAGCACCGGTCGCTACCTGAGCCACTGAATGATGCCCCGACTCTATCCTCGCCCAGGCTATCAGGGGCAGAAAAACCAGACTTATCGCCCCTATCGGGCCATACAAGATAACCAACGCTGCCGCCGAAGCAGCGACAAAGGCGATATGAAGGCTTATCTTCCAGAAAAGATTGACGGCAGTAAAGACGATTACTGCCGAAAGCCCGGCGACCGAGGTAGCCCTCAGCACCTGGGGTGCCCCAAGACAGAGGATAAGGACACAGCCGACAACAGCACAACCAACCGCCAGCAGGTATACCCTGGTCCTTTGCCGGCGAACACCGGTGAAGATGCCATCAAGCCGGCCGCTCCTGGTCAGATAAACCATAACCGAGAAGACGGGCAGTATACCGACAGCGATTAAAATCAGCGCCCACTTGAGGGCATCAAGCGCCGTCGCTGTTGACTTGAAGGAAAGTAAAAGGACTATTACCAAGCTCACTAAGAAGGGGTTCAGGATATCAGAGGTCAGCTTGGCTATCTGCCTTCTGGTCTCAATCTGCATCTGCCAAAAGCTCTACCATCAAACTTGCTTGACTAATCTAATGCATAATTATATCCTTGTTGGCAGCTATGGTAAAGAGGGGGAAGATTACACCGGCGGTTGCTGTCGACGGGGCCTCGTTCAACTACAATAACCTGAAGGCAATTGATAAGCTATCCTTAGAGGTGCCCAGCGGTATAAGCTTCGGCTTACTGGGGCCCAATGGTGCCGGCAAAACCACGCTTATTCGCCTGCTGGTCGGCCTCTTAAAGCCAAAATCGGGCAGTGTCCGGATACTGGGACAAGCCCCCTCCCCAAAAACGGCCCACCTTATCGGCTATATGCCCCAGCTCCACTCCCTCTACACCGAGCTATCGGTTATGCAGAATGTGGACTTCTTTGCCCGCGTTTATCACCTAAGCGATAAGCGGCAGCGAGCCCGGCGGGTGGAAGAGGTCATCAGGCTGGTCGGCCTCTGGCCGCGCCGCAAAGACTCGGTGCTGAAGTTAAGCGGCGGCATGAGGCAAAGGGTCAGCCTGGCCTGCGCCATAGTCCATAACCCGCCCCTGCTCTTCCTTGATGAGCCCACCGTCGGGCTTGACCCCGAGCTGAGGGTTACCTTCTGGGAGCATTTTGCTTCCCTCACCAGCCAGGGCGTCACCATAATTATCTCCAGCCATACCATGGATGACGCCGCCCACTGCGACCGCCTTGCCTTTATGCGTGACGGCAAGCTCATTGCCCAGGGCACGCCCTCTGAACTGAGGAAGGCCACCGGCAGAGCCAGCGCCACCCTGGAAGACGCTTTTCTCTATTTTATCCACCGCGAGGCTAAGAGTGTTTAACCAGACGCTTACCATCGCCAACCGGATTATACATCAGCTGATTCGTGACCGGCGCACCATCGTGCTGCTAATAGTCGTCCCCCTGGTTATAGCCAGCATCGTCGGCGTCAGCATTCCCGAAAAGCAAATGCTGGACTATATCGCTCCCGCCGTACTGGCGGTGTTGATACTCTTCTTCGGTTTCCTGCTCACCGGCATCAGCTTTTTGAGAGAGCGCTCCCAGGGAACACTGGAACGGCTGATGGCTTCACCGGTCTCCAAGCCGGATATAGTGGGTGGTTATCTGCTCGGTTTCCTGCTCTTTGCCGTGCTTCAGACCATGATTCTATTCTTCTATCTGATATATGTGCTCAATGTCAGCTTCAACGGCGAGTTGTGGCAGATTATCGTTTTCGAGATTATTATCGGTATTCTGGCTGTTTGTCTGGGGATTTTCATCTCCGTATTTGCCCGAAACGAGTTTCAGATGGTGCAGTTTATCCCCTTAATCATACTGCCCCAGGTATTTCTCTGCGGGCTGCTCTGGCCGGTAAGCCAGATGCCGGAATACCTGCAGTGGATAGCCCGCTTCCTGCCCCTGACCTACGGCGTGGACGGCATCAGGGCTTTGATGCTTCAGGGACAGGACCTGCTGGACATAGGCAAGGAAATCGGCGTCCTGGCCGGCTATGCCGCAAGTCTGATGATACTAGCCTCACTTACCCTGAGGAGGGGCGCCGCCAGCTAACCCTTGGATAAAAAGGCCTGCCATGGGGATTAGACAAAACGTCCAACAACTGCTAAAAGAGCTGCCTGGCGGAGTGGAACTGGTCGCCGCCATCAAAGAAAGGACAGCGGCCGAGGTGCTCCAGGCTATAGAGGCGGGCATAAAGACCATCGGGGAAAACTACGTCCAGGAAGCGGAAAGAATCTACCCGCTGGTAGGAAGTAAGGTTGAGTGGCACCTGATTGGACACCTGCAAAAGAATAAGGTTAAAAAAGCGGCGAGACTTTTCGACATGATAGAGACCATCGATTCGGTTGAAATCGCCGCTGAGATTGATAAGCGCTGCGCCCAAATGGGCAAGGTAATGCCGGTGTTGGTCGAGGTAAACAGCGGGCGGGAGAAGCAGAAATCAGGGGTAATGCCCGAGGACGCCGAAGAGCTAATCAAGGCAATCTCAAGCCTGCCCAATATAAAAGTGATGGGGCTGATGACCATGGGGCCCCGCTCAGGCAACCCAGAGGATTCAAGGCCCTATTTTATAACCACCAGAAAAATATTTGATGGCATTAAAACCCTCGGACTGGCCAATGTAGAAATGAAGTACCTTTCTATGGGCATGACCAACTCCTACCAGGTTGCCCTGGAGGAAGGGGCTAATATGGTAAGAATAGGCAACCTGATATTTGGCCAAAGGACTGGTGATTAGAACAGGAGAAAAAGGTGCATTGAATAGAGATAAATGGTAAAATAATCGTAATCAGATTCAGGAGGATAGTTAGAAGAAATGGCATACAAGATTACCGAAGAGTGCATCAGCTGTGGAGCCTGCGAACCGGAGTGCGCCAATGCCGCTATCTCCGAGGGAGAAGAAATCTATAAAATTGACCCCAATAAGTGCACCGAGTGCGTGGGCAACTATGATTCACCCAAGTGCGTCGAGGTCTGCCCCGTGGATTGCTGCGTGCCTGACCCCGCCCACAAGGAAAGCAAAGAGCAATTACTTAATAAATGGAAGAAGCTACATCCGGGGGAAACTCCGGCATCCACCTAAAACTTTCGTTTGATTTAGACTTCTACAAATAGCAATAATATTACCGCTTTTAGCCGTTCCCCGATAGCTCAATCGGTAGAGCGGGCGGCTGTTAACCGCTAGGTTGTAGGTTCGAGTCCTACTCGGGGAGCCAATTATTTCTATTTCCCCTCACTTTTAATCTATGTTTATTAACCACCCCAACCCGCCCAAATACTAAACCTTCCCCACCTCCCCACTGGCACAATGTCTATTGACAACTCAAGGGCAATTCATCAAGGCTGATTTGCTCGCCGGCATTTCCCGCCGCCGTCTCCTGATATTAATATTGCAACAAGGTCTGACGGCCGCTCGATTTTTTGCCTAGCGGTTTGTTCAAAGTTATGGAGTTAGGCTAAGAACTCTTGGCAAAACCTTCCAAGCCTTGGTGCGCGTTTTGCCTCAGGATTCTTAGCTTTTCTCCAAGCAGCGCTGCATCACCTTCAGTCATTGACAACATCACCTGGCTAACAACTTCTCTCGCTACTGGTATAGCTTGGCTAAGAACTTTCCTTCCCTTGTCTGTCAGGTTGATATTCACCAGCCTTTTATCGCTGCTGTTGCGCTCGGCTACGACTAGTCCATCTCGCCTCATGCGGCTGACTAAGGCTGTTATATTGTGCCGCTCGGTATTCGTCCACCTGGCTATCTCAGAGGGCATCATGGCTCGGCCACTGCTAGCCAGGGCTTGTAGGACTATTAACTTGACTACTGACAGGCGTGTTTTTCGGTACAAACAGGCATCGGCATACTTCAGTACTGCCTGCGCAGTCTGCACGAACAGTATAAAAGTGCTCAAGATAGAATCTTTGTGTTCTACCTCTATTAATCTTTCCATATCTACTGGTACCTTTCTAACTGGCTTTCATGGGACAGACGAAAGAATATCATAGGACAATTCCAAGGGTACTGTCAACGCTATCGAACACTCTTTCCTTTCACGGGATTGACATTTTGCATATGAATAGTTGTGATGTTACCCAGGTGAGATTCTGTTTATATCCGAAGCCTCGAACTAAGTAAGTTCTAATTCGCGTCCCAGCAAAATAATGCTGAAATGGTAAGGTAAAGATGGGATAAGTGGTCTTGACAAGACTGGATTAGTGTGATAATGTAACGCTTGCAAAATTCATATATGAATTTTACATATATGAAGTCTTACTTAGTTCTGGAATAAGGAATAAATCATTAGGGATGACATTAGTCAACATATTTCACGGATGTGCAAATATTAAATGGGTGGTTAGTCTAAAGATGTAGCAAGAAATATAAGCAATCGTGCGGCTGTAGTGAAGAGGAAGCGATGAACTACCGTCTCTGAAGTTGGTCACTTAGGTGGTAGTAAGCTAATAGTGAAACCGACCTCTAAGGGTCGGTTTCTTGTTTTGTGGAGGTCCGGAGGTGGAAAACTGGGTAGTCTTGACTCTGGTGGCTCTCCTGGTCAGAGATATATTCAAAGAGCTGGGGCGTAATTCGGAAAAAGTAACCCCCAGAAAAAGGAGGTGATTCCTAGATAACAGTGGGACTAATTGAAACCTCTAAAGCCAGACCCAAAATATCAAAAAGGAGTAAAAAGTGAAAAAGATACTTGGTTTATCAATTGCCGCGGTTCTCGTAATCGGATTGGTTGCTGGCGGCACTTGGGCTTACTTCAGTGATACCGAGACCACCACCGATAACACCTTTACCGCTGGTACCATAGACATCAGCCTGGACCCGACATCAGGACAGGCTGTTACCACAGTGGAAGGAGACCTGGACCTGAAGCCCAGCCAGACCGGCTATATCTCGGTCTGCGTCAATAACGATGGCTCCAACCCGGCTGAGGTCTGGAAGCACATCGCCAATGTTGAGAACCTAGAAAACGGCACCCCGGATGCGGAGCAGGCATACTATACCGCAAACCCCGGGAGTAACGCTCTGCTGCTAAGCGACTATATCCACTACGACCTGGTAGCTTACCGGTCGCTGGGCTACTCGGCAGAGGAAGATGCTATAACGTATACCTTCTACAAGCCCAACGGGGTCCCCGTCGAGATAACAGTCGAGGATGGCAACGGTGTCGTAACCTGGACATTCGACTTCGGAATCGATGGTGATCCAGGCAACGGCAACATGGGTTACGCACTGGTGATCTCAAATGACCACATACGTCCCGCCTACCAAATTCACAACAACGACGGGACTTGTAGCGCGTTCCCTTGGGGGACTCACCTGTACAGCCCCTGGGATCCAGCTATGGGAGGATACAACGGCTGGCACACCTCTGACCCAGACTGGAATACGCCCGTTGCTGACCTGGACTGGGTTGAGGCAACCGGTGACAGATATCACAACAATAACAGCGGCGGTGTATTCACGGTTACCATTGACAAGTGCGTGCTTGTGCCGGAATTCTACTGGGCGGTTCACTTCGGCGCTAGTGGCTTCTTTAACTATGGAGGCCTTGCGCAGTATCCAGCAGCATGGGTACCGTGGAGCGGAGACGCATCTACATTTGTTGAAGCCCAAGTAGCGGCACTGGTTCAAGAGATCACCGAGGGTAACGGCTTCTACCTGACCGGGGCAACTGGAGTTGCGAGCCATTGGATCTACCTGGGCATCCTGGAGCCCGGCCAGTCAATGGTCGTGATACAGAGTTACCACCTGGATGCCTCCGTTGGTAACTGGGGCCAGAGCGACAAAGTGTTGTTCGACATGGAGTTCTTTGCCCAGCAGACGGAAGGCAGTCCACCAGCACCCGGGACTGAGTTGCCAGGCTTCGGCAGACCAACTCCTCCATAATAATAACGATCGGGATTCGTTGAGTTGGATGTGAATAAAGCCATCTCGGTAGCATGGGGAGGAGGCGATCGTGCTTCCTCCCCAGTTGGCTGGTACCTTCCAGTCGACCGTCTCAGGCTTGTCAAATGGTCTGGTGAAGCAATAATGAAGTCCCACTATTAATCAGGTTAAAGGTTAAAACGGGAGGTAACATAAATGGCAGACTGGCTCTCAGGAAAGACTGAGGACTTGCCGATACCCGTGGTCGGTCGGGTGGCAAGAAAAAATCTAAAAAGGAGAGAAAATAGGTGAAAAGGATTTTTGGGATTGCCTTAGTATTGGCGGTGTTAGCTGTCCTGTCCTTTGGTTCGGTTGCCCTGGCTGGTGACCCAATTGATGTAGACATAACTTGGGGTGGAGGCACTGTTGATCCAGGTGGCTATCCTGTAGACTATGGTGCTGGTTGGGTTAGCGGCACGGTAACTGCCGGCAATACCCTTGCCACGACCAATTTCTCCACAGCAGGAAGCTCCATATTCGGCCAGTTTACAGCCGGCTACAATGTTGGTGGCGGCCCCTACGGTGGCAACAGCTACAATACATCTATGGATGCTGAAGTTGCTGGCGGCGGGATGATCGAGTTCTTCACTGTCAGAGGAGCTCTGGGCTATACCGGCAGTGGGACCCTTGAGCCTGGCGGACAGCAATCCTATAGCTACGTCTATAGCTCCGACGGTACCGCTTCCCTGGCTAACAGAACTTCTACCGGCGCTACCTTCAAAACACACACGGGATGGGACGCCGGCCTGTTGGACAACACCTATGGCTGGGAGGGCGAGAATTTCCGTGTCAGTGGTACGTCCTACGAAATAATACGCCAGATGATCGCTGGCAACGGTAACTATGTTGAGGCCTGCGCGGTTGGTACCGGCACAGCCGGCCTGGACACTGGCGCCCAGCAGGTGTCTGATAGCCGAACAAACCAGGCAGATTTGGCTTACCGTTCTGGCTACAACTTCGGCTGGAATCAGGAGTTCACCGCCACCGGTACTGGTCAGCTCATCTTGACTGCTTTTGGCAGCAATCAAGCCTTCATGTATGACGTCTCGAACACCGGCGCTGACCCTGGAACTTCTGGAGGTTGGTGGAATGGTACTCTCAGTGTCACCAGCGGGTCAACATATCTTGCTGGGCAAGGTCTGACCGCCACCGGTGATGGAACATTTGGTTCCGCCGCCCTGCAGATAATTACCGGCTTTGTCAGCGGTACTCTTAACTATCCTCACGCATCAATGACAGCCAAGTAGTGTACAGATTAAGGTTGCCCCCATCTCTTCGGGGGTGGGGGCAACCAGCCCTAGAAGAGGGGTAGAAATGAAGTGGTTTAGTTTATTATCGGTAATATTTCTGATGCTGGCAACGCTTCTATTTGCCAGCACGGTTGCCTATGCCGATGACCCCCCTGATGAAGATTCGGACATGGTTATTGATATTGGTATAGATGGCGAATTAGAGGTTGACATTGGGGTGAGCGGTCCTGCTGAACTCAATGTTGGGGTGGAGGGACCCTCAGAGGTTCACATTGATGCCGGTGATGAGGTAGAGGTTAACGTTGAAGCCAGCGATGAGTCTCAGGTCTTACTAGATGACCAGAACTTTGATAACACCGCCCAGAAACCTGATGAGCCGACGGGATACCAGGAGAGTGTAGTGCCAGTTATATCGGGGGTGTTCCCGGCGGCGGGATTGTTGGCTTTCTTCCTAATCAGGAGGAGGGCGAAAAACAATATAAATAAAAAATACACCCAACTAATAAAACCAAATGGAGAGGAGGTGAAAAAATGAAGTGGTTGAGAATAATATCTGCAGCATTTTTAGTGGTAGGAATACTCCTTTGTATTAGTTCGGTTGCCTATGCCGCTGACCCGCCTGATCCCGGCCTGGATGTCGACATAGCTGTGGTGGGAGACAATCCTAAAGTGGACATGGGCATATACGGTAATAATCCTCAGGTCTGGATAAACGGTCATAATCTCAACGACCCTTTCGCTGTTTACAATGTTCTAGCGGGAGCTGACACGGGATGGGTTAATCAGAGGATAGCACCTTTAGAGTCTTGGATAAGTGAATATGGTGACACGGTAGATTTGACAGTAGAAGGGTTGGCTAGGGTAATTTTGCTGGTGCAAGAGCATAGCTCCGAAATCAGCACCTTGGCAGAATTGTTGGACAGCCAAGGCCACGTAGCGAGTATCATGGAAAGTGCTTCGGAGCAACGGATAAGCACCTTGGAGAGCCAGCAGGCTCAGATTACAGCCGACGTAAATCACTTGACGGATTCCTACAACAGGAAACTGGCAATCATAATCGGTGCATTCTCACTGGTGGTTAGCGGTTTAGCTGCGGGGTTGGTTGTGCTGTGGAGACGGATTTAGAATATCGGTTTGAAAGAGGTAGTAGGTAAAAGAATATATACAAAATACTATTTTGTTAAGCTGATTTCCATCGCACAATATAGCATAATGTTAGCCTACTCCCTGGCCATTACCGACCCCCCAGCTAGTCTCCGGACTCGCAACTTGGAGACTAGGAAACCTGCCCCATATCCGCCTCCCTATTCGGTGCGGGATTACGGCGGACCCCCCGATTTCTGCGGCTCCAGGCGACTTTTCTGCAGGCTGTATTCGAGTTGTTTCGGGACCGAATATGGGTTCATGCGCCGACGAGCCCCGTTTCGTGACGTGGCGCTCCGCCGAATTCAATATCTGCGCACGCACAGCCCATGAGTAGTTTTCGGTACTCAAAAGAAATCCGGCATACCCAGATTCTCGTTCTGGCGCTCCTGGCGGAGCCGGAGGAGGCGCGGGCTGGAGGCCAACGCAATAAAAATGGGCACTCCAGCATAGGGATAACCGCCGACATCTACCGCCATGTCAGGACGGGCGAGATGCACGAGGAGGCGATGCGGTTCGCCCCTTTAAATGGGCTTGAACGCCCCGCCTGAAGGGCAGGCGCAGTAAAGCCGTCTCATGGCAGAGCAGAGGGGGTCAGGCGACCGCTGGGTTGTAGGTTCGAGTCCTACTCGGGGAGCCAATTATTTCTATTTCCCCTCACTTTTAATTTAGGTTTTGTTTCTCCTCTGGATAGACTCATGTCATTGACAAAGGTTCTCAAGACCCATAGAATGGCATCATAGCTAGACACCCTGCATGGTTCTAATACAAACGAGATTAACCAAGCTATGGATACTGAGAACGATTTAGCTCATACATATGTGAATAGAGCCAATACCTACCTAAATGACAATCAATATGAAAAGGCGATTTCTGAATGCACCAAGGCCATCCAACTTGAGCCACATCTGTATATTGCCTACATCAACAGAGCCAGTGCCTATAGCATGAAGGGCCAATATGAGCTGGTCATCAATGATTGTAATCTGGCCATCCAACTGGAGCCAGACCTGCCTCTTGCTTACCTGAGTAGAGGTATGGCATACCGGAGTCTAGGCAGGAAAACCGAAGCCTTAAAAGATTTTGAAAAGTTTGTCACCCTCACCAACAGTTCTCAGCTTATTGAAATTGCCAAGAAGCAGATTGAAGAATTATCTTAAAAGCAGCCTGACCTTGAGAGAAGTGGGATGACAGCCAAGTTCACTTTAAAGAGCGTCCAACAATACTGGGAAGGTATAGTAGCCAAGTTATCTGAGTGGAAAGCAGATACCACCAAAGGCTGGCAAAACCGTCATCTATTAATACTTACCGCCCTAATGTTGTTGTGTATCTTCCAGTACTATGTAGACCAGACCCCCTTGGCCAGTATGCCCTTTTTTAGCAACAGCTTTTTTACTGGCGTCCACGATGTCAATAGAGCATTGTTCTTAATTCCCATAATCTACGCAGCTTTAGCCTTTAGAGTCCGTGGCAGCATTATCACTTCGCTTATTTTCCTGGTTGCCGTGCTGCCTCGTGCTTTGTTATTCTCAACCTACCCCAACCCCCTACTCAGAGCACTGATCTTTGTTGTCTTTGCTGCGCTCATTGGTCTTTTTATAGCCACAGCGTTAAACCAGTTTGAAAGGGAAAGGAAGACCCGTATCGAATTGAACGCCGCTTATCAGAAGCTTAACAAATATACACAACAGCTGAAGGACAGCCAAGAACAGCTAATACAATCTGAGAAATTATCTTCACTAGGTCAGCTGGCGGCTTCTATTGCCCATGAGGTTAATAATCCTCTATCTGGTGTCCTTACTTATACCCAGTTGCTGATTAAAAGAGTTAACAGCGATAAATTCTCCAAGGAGTCCGCTCTTGACTTTCTATCGAAAATGGAATCAGAACTCACCCGCAGCACTAGATTGATACGAAACCTCTTGGACTTTGCCCGGCAGTCGGCTCCAGCACTAGTAGAAACAGACCTTAACGATATCATTAATCGCGTCCTTGAGCTAACAGCTCATTCAGCCCAACTAAACAAAGTCGAGGTGGTAAAAGAACTCGACCCTTCCTTGCCCAAACTCACCGCTGACCCCAACCAGCTCCAGCAGGTCTGCACTAACCTCATTGTAAACGCAATTCAGGCAATGCCCCAGGGAGGCAAATTGACTCTTCGCACCTCGCTTGATAATGGCCAGTTAAAGATGGAGGTTCAGGACACAGGCTATGGCATTTCTCCCGAGAATATGCGCAAGCTGTTCACTCCCTTCTTTTCCACCAAGAAAGAAGTAAAAGGAGTAGGCCTGGGTCTGGCTGTGTCCTATGGAATTATCCAGCGTCATCGTGGTAAAATAGGAGTTCAGAGCATAGAGGGAAAGGGTTCTACCTTTACTGTCTACCTGCCAGTGTATCAGGGAGAAGGAGGTAACAATGACGCCAAAGAAACAGAAGGTCTTACTCGTAGAGGATGAGACGATAGTAAGAGAAAGTCTAAGGGACTGGCTCATAGAGGATGGATACGACGTTGAGTGTGTTAATACCGGGGAGGAGGCCTTGGCAAGAATCAAGCAAGAAGAGTTTGGCGTTATTGTTCTTGACCTAAGGCTGCCCGGTATCGATGGCTTGCAGGTTTTTGAGCAAGCTAAAGGACTTAAACCGGAAACCAAAGGAGTAATCATTACCGCCTATCCCTCAAAAGAAACGCTGGATAAAGCGCGCAAGTTAGGACTTGTTGACTATCTGGTGAAGCCTTTTAAGATTAGTGATTTGGAAAAGCTGATTGGAGCCGCGCTTGGGGAAGTAGCCAAGGGGAAAACGGGTAAGGAACACCATTGGCTTGAACTCGGTGCCGTTTCCTATCGACTTTGCGACCGCAACTATGAGTGCGGTCATTGCGCCTTTGCCCAAGACATACAAGATAGATTTGGCACGATAGCGGTCATCGGTGAAGAAGAAGTGGCCGAGCTAAAGAAATTGCCGACTAACCAAAGGCTGTGCCGGTATGCATCGGTACATTTCGTCAAGAAAGATAAGCCAGAACTAGAGAAGGCGTAATTACCCAAGTTCGCCCCATGTGTAAAATATTCCGCTTCCCCACGGCTGGAAAACGTCTTCCCTCTCTTAATCAGCCAGGTGGAGGTTCGCATCCTCCGCAGCTCACTCTCAAATCCCGCCCCTTTGTCACTCTCCTACTTTGCCTCTCCACCCCCTTTAACAGTTCTCTTTCTGCCCACCCTAACCCACCCTCAAAGGTTTCACCCTTAAATTCCTAATTACCCCACCCTAAAGAAATTAACCTAACAGGGTGTTAAAGAGGGGTTACACCCCTCTTTACCTTAAAAGGGTGGCGGGTGGGAATAGATTAAAATGGGGGTAGTGGGGAGGCATACCCTCACCATTTGAGCGCTCTATATGCCTGTGCTATAATTTTCTAGCGAGGAAAGTCATGTGGGACAGATTAAAGCAAGTAGAGAAGCGTTACCAGGAGCTAGACCAGCAAATAGCCACCCCTGAGGTAGCCACCGACCTCAAAAAACTGCAGGCATTGGCTAGAGAGAAGGCGGGCATCGAGGACCTGGTTAAAAAGTATAGAGCCTACAAGAAAACCGCCAAACAGCTAGAAGAGACCAAAACCATGCTGGACGGCGGGCTGGATGAAGACATGAGCGCCCTGGTCAAGCAGGAGATAGAAGAACTGGAGGCAAAGCTAGACCGCCAGAGGGATGAGCTGAAGCTCGCCCTCCTGCCCAAGGATGCCAATGACAAGCGGGACATCATCATGGAAATACGGGCTGGAGCCGGCGGCAATGAAGCCGGGCTATTTGCCGCCGACCTCTTCCGCATGTATAACCGCTATGCTCAAGCCAAGGGCTGGGCAGTGGATATCATTGATAGCAATGAGAGCGGCATCGGCGGCCTAAAGGAGATTATATTTGAGGTAAAGGGCAAAGGCGCCTTCAGCCGCCTGAAATACGAGAGAGGGGTGCATCGGGTGCAGCGGGTGCCGGTCACCGAATCTTCGGGCCGACTGCATACCTCAACGGCTACGGTGGCTGTTCTACCCCAGGCCGATGAGATAGAGATAGATATTAATCCCAACGACCTTAAAATTGACTTCTACCACAGCCGGGGGGCGGGGGGACAGAATGTAAACAAGGTAGCCACCGCCGTCCGCATCACCCACTTGCCTACGGGGATGGTAAGCACCTGCCAGGACGAGCGCTCACAGCTCCGAAACCGGACGAAGGCGATGTCCGTGCTCCGCGCCCGCCTCCTGGATATAGAGCGGAGCAAGCAGGAGGCGGCAATAACCCAGCAGCGCCGCTCCCAGGTGGGTAGCGGCGAACGCGCCGAAAAGATAAGGACCTACAACTACCCCCAGGACCGCGTTTCCGACCACCGCATCGGCTTAAGCCTGCATAACCTGCCTCGAATCCTGGGCGGGGAGCTTGATGAGCTCATCGACGCCCTAGCCACCAGCGACCAGGCAAAACAGCTGGAGGGGCAACTGGCGTGACCCTAAAACAGGCCCTCCGCCGCGCTCAAGATATTCTGGCCAACAATAATATTGAAGATGCCTCCCTAGAGAGCGAGCTCCTGCTAAAATATGCCTTGAACATAAGCCGCAGCCAGCTATATATAGATTTGGAGCAGGAGTTAAGCCCCCGCCAGGAGCAAACCTTCTGGCGGCTGGTTGAGCGCCGCCGGCAAGGCGAGCCTACCGCTTATATAACCACCAGCCGCCAATTCTACGGGCTTGATTTCTATGTTGACCCCAGGGTCCTTATCCCCCGACCGGAGAGCGAGCTGCTGGTGGAGGTAGCCCTCAGGCTGGCGCAAAATCAACCCCCAGCCACTATCGCCGATATTGGCACCGGCTGCGGGGCTATTGCCATCAGCCTGGCGCTGGGGCTTCCGCAGGCAGAGATTTACGCCACCGATATATCAGCCCCCGCCCTCGAGGTCGCCAAAGTCAACTGCCAGAAAGCGGGGGTGGCCGATAGGGTCCGCCTCCTACAGGGCGATATGCTTGAACCTATCTTAGAGCCGGTTGACCTTATAGTAGCCAACCTACCTTATGTCAAGCAGTCGGAATTAACCCCAATGAGATTTGAGCCGCGGCTGGCGCTTGACGGCGGCGCTAAAGGTACGGAAAGGATATGCCGGCTATGCCGGCAGGCGGGCGCCAAACTAAAAGGCGGCGGCTCCCTGCTGCTGGAGATTGGACAGGGGCAAAAAAGGACGGTAACCACCTTCCTGCACAGCCTCTTCCCCGATGGCAAGATAGAGTCCACCCCTGATTTAAGCGGCATAGAACGGGTGATAAGTTTGAGCCTGACCACAAGCCTAGACAAGGTGAGCGGATAGTGATGGTCTCGGCGATACTACTGGCTGCCGGCGAAGCCAAACGCATGGGCAAGCTCAAGCAACTGCTGCCCCTGGGCGAAAGCACCATTTTAGAACAAACCCTGGATAACCTCTTCGGCTCAAAACTAGGCGAGGTTATCGTGGTGCTGGGGCATAGAGCCGAAGAGATAAAGAAAATAATAGCCTCAAGGCCGGTCAAGGTGGTGGTAAACCA
>CAZQXA010000006.1:11217-20387 GCA_964597155.1 uncultured Dehalococcoidales bacterium | reverse complement strand
TTAAGTTAAAACGGGGGAGGGAAGAAGAAAAACATTGGGGGTATGGGAATAAAGACAACTAAAGCGCCGGCTTTAGCACCATGACTTGAGTGCTGGCGGGAAGCCCGCCCGCTTTGAACTCAACCTCGCTTGAGTCCTGCCGGATAACGTTGCTCTTCCCTTTCAAAAACTCATCCACATAGGCGATATCGGGGAAGCTCTTCTCCGTCCTATAGTGCATGGGTATAATCACCCTGGGCTTTAGCTGGTTACAGACCTCGGTGGCAACTTTAGCATCAATGGTAAAAAAACCGCCCACCGGGATGAGCAATACATCAACACTGCCTATTTCTTTTAGCTGCTTATCATCAAGAAGATGGCCCAGGTCGCCGAGGTGGCAGACCTTTACCCCATCAACCTCAAAACAGAAAATAAGATTATCGCCCGCCCGACTCCCCCTAACATTATCGTGATAACTGGTAGTACCTTTAAACTCTATCCCTTTAGCCGTTGACTTGCCCGCCCGGCTGATTACTGCCGGCTCACCCTTAACCGCGGCCACGTTGTCATGGTCATGATGGTGGTGGCTTACGGTAACAATATCAGCCGATTCCGTTATCTCACCATAGGTCAGGCCAGGCCCTGTCTCATAGGGGTCGGCTATTATCTTGACTCCGGCGTCCGAGGTGATAACAAAGGCGGCATGACCCAAGAATTTAATCTTCATAATAGTCCCTCCCGTCCCTAAAAATAACTAGCGGCTGATTTAATGGCTTCCACCACCAGTCCGGCGGCACTCTCAAGGTCTTTCAAGCTCAATAACTCCACCGGGGTGTGAATATACCTCGTGGCCACGCTAATCACACCCGAGGGAATACCTTCACGCGTCAGGCTGATGGCTGAGGCATCGGTTGTGCCCTGTTCGGTTACCTCCATCTGATAGGGGATGCCCTTGGCTTTGGCTGTCTGGCGCAGCCATTCCAGCACCCGCGGGTGCGTAATTGTCCCCCGGCCGCCAGCCTCCAGCACCGTAATCACCGGCCCCTTGCCAACCTGGGCTGCCGAGTCGGTCTTTTTTATGCCGGGATGGTCGCCGGGGATACAGGTATCAAGGGCAATAGCGACACTGGGATTTAAGCCGAAAGCTGAAGTCCTCGCCCCCTTCAAGCCCACCTCCTCCTGAACGGTGAACACAGCCGTCACTTCGGGGGCAAGACTTATTTGGGCGACTGCCTGCATCACCGTAATCAGCACGGCACCACCGGCGCGGTCATCAAACGCCTTGCCGGTGACAGTATCATTAGCCAGTCCTGCCAGTTTCTGGTCAATGGAAGCGGTCACCCCGGGCTCAATGCCCAAGGCTATTGCCTCGTCCCGCGATGAGGCACCGACATCAATGAACATGTCCTTGGCCTCTATTGCCTTCTTTTTTTCTTCTTCTTCCATCATATGCACCGGTTTGGAGCCGATGACCCCAGCCACCACTCCTTTTGGGGTATGCAATAATACCCGCTGGTTAACCAGCGTCTGGTCAAACCAGCCGCCTACCTTGGCAAAGCGAACGAAGCCTTCATCATCGATATATTTGACCATCAGCCCTATCTCATCCATATGGGCAGCGAGCATAACCCGTGGCGACTTCCCCTTTTTGGTGGCAATTAAATTGCCCAAGGTATCAATCTTAACCTCATCAACATACGGCTCTATTTCTCCCTTGATAATCTCCCTGACACTGCCCTCGTATCCTGAAATCCCGTGAGCATTAGACAGTTTTTCCAGCAGGCTCTTTATTTTCTTGAGTTCTTCTTTCATGTCCAGGTAACCCCCTCTCTTTTTAAAGCCTAGCGCCTCACCTCACGAACAACCTTGTCCAGTACCGGCGTAATATCTTTAGAGGTGTCGACAGCGTAGTGGTTGCGACTGATTTTCTGCACCGAGGATTTCATCCTCTGGTACACTGCCCAATCAGCGTCCGAGCTATTGGCCGAGTCTCCGTCCTTCCTGGCTTTGAGCCGTTCATAAACCACCTCCGGCGGCGCTTCAACCCGCACCAGAACCAGCCGGGCATCCAGGCGCTCGGCAATACTATAGAGGCGCTCACGGTAGCGCTCTGATAGGTTGGTGGCATCCAGGATGAGGGAAATCCCCCCCTTGATTAGCCTTTCAATGAGGAGGTGCAACGTGCGGAAAAGACGGGCGCTCTCCGGTGAGCTATAGCTCGGCGCGGAGAAGAGCTTCTTGCGCAGGGCATCGCTTTCCAGAATAACCAGGGGCAGTCTCGAGGCCAATTGAGAGCAGAAGTAGGACTTTCCCGTTCCCGGCAGACCACTGACGGCAACAAAAGCGGGCTTGACCACCGGCTCAGGCAACTTCCCCAAGCCATCGGTAAGCCACTGCACATCGGAGATAAGCTGGCTGTCCTCCACACCCCCATTATAGAGTGTTTACCCTGTTTTGGCTAGGGTGGCTGGCTATTTTTTCTCTCCTCGACCTCGGTCAAAGATAAAAGCCTTAAGATTCTTAGCCCTGAGCACCGCCGGCTTAGCCGTGGGTATAAACTTGATGGATACTATCACCGCTAGGACAATGCTGTAGATGACAAACTCTGCCGAATGCATCCCCAGCCAGGCAATGAAGGGCAGGACCAGAATCCCGGCCCCCATAGACAAGGCAACATTGTGGGTGATTATAAAGAGTACGATGACAACGGCGAAGAAGAAGGCTAAGCCCAGCGGATAGTCATAGAAAGGCAGCAGAACCAACAGCCCGCCTATGGTTGTGCCCATACCCTTGCCCCCGCTGAATTTCAGAAAGAGCATCCAGTTGTGCCCCACCACCGCGGCCACGGCTGCCGCCAGAACATAGGGCTCCTCTACCTCTAATAACCAGATGGCAATAGCTACCGCGGCTGCCCCTTTAGCCAAATCGGCAATGCCGGCAAACATCGCCGGCAGGAAACCAACCTCACGGAAGACATTCAAGCCACCCACATTGCCCCCACCCAGCCGGCGGATATCTTTACCCGCCGCCAGGCGGGTAGCAATATAGGCTGAGGGAATGGAACCGAGCAGGTAGCCCAGAACCACAGCGATAATGTTGCTTGCCATTACTACTCCTTATAGAAAGCGATTCCCAGTGTTCCGGTACCGGTGGCATAGCCCATTATCGGGCTGAAGCTGGTAATCCAGAGTTCGGCGCAGTTAAAGCCAGCGGCGACCTGCTCCTTAAGCTTGCGGGCTTCATCCAGGGCATAGGCATGCATCACCGCCACATGGACCGGGCTTTGCCCCACCTTGTCTCTCATTATCTTGAGCATCCGCTTTACACCACTCTCCCGGCTCCTCACCGCGCCGATAAAACGAACCTGCCCCGAGGAAACAGTAAGCATCGGCTTGATGTTAAGCACCGACCCGGCCAGAGCGGCTATCCGGGGTATGCGCCCGGTGCGGTAAAGATGATGAATGGTATCCAGAAAGGCAAGGAAGGTAATCTTGCCCATCATCTCCCTGGCGGCTTTAATCACCCCAGCCAGATTCTCGCCCGCCTCGGCCGCCCGAGCCGCTGCCAGGGCGACAAAGCCCTCAGCGGCAGTAACCAACTGGGAATCCAATACCTCTATAGAGAGCCGGGGAAGCTCTTTCCTTATCTCCTCTTTTGCCTGCTCGGCAGCCTCCATGGCCCCGCTAAGTTTTGCCGAGAGGATAATGCAAAGGATTTCTTCGGCTTGCCTAGCCGCCTGGCGGTAGGCTTCAAGAAAAATGCCAGGCGAGGCACCGGCTGTCTTAAATGAAGTCGGGTCTTTTAAGAAGAGCTCATAAGCCTCGTCAGGGGTTATATCCACCCCGTCCCGGTAGACCTTCCCCCTGAAGGAAAGGAGGATGGGAGCAACCGTAATCCCGTACTGCTCCACATGCTCCCTGGTGAGGCAGGCCATACTGTCAGCAATGATGGCTACCTTTTTTCTAGCCATAAAAATATCTCTATTTGTCCTCAGCGTAAAAGGAAATCCCGATTACCCCCGGTCCACAGTGCACCCCGGCAACCGGGGTCCAATCATTGATGTAGACCTCAGCGCAATCAAATATCGATGATACCTGAGTCTTAAGCCAGTTCGCTTCCTCAAGCACATTGGCATGGTCTACACTGGCGTGCACCCGCTGCCCCCTACCAACCCTCTCCTCCATAATCTCCAGCAGCCGCTTCAATGCCCTTGGCCGGCTCCTGACCCGTTCCAGCGGTTCAATAGCACCAACAGAGACCGGCACCTCCAGTATCGGTTTAATGCTGAGCACGGTGCCTGCCCAGTGGGCGGCTTTACCAATGCGCCCCCCTTTGGCCAGGTACTTAAGGGTCTCCAAGGTCAGTATCAAAGTGACCCGCTTCTGCACGTCCTTGGCTGCCTTGATAACCTCAGGCAGGGGCTTGCCCTCGGCGGCAGTTCCTTGGCCTTCCCCAGCATGAGATAGAAGTCATGCGGAACCAGGTTCACGCCATCACGATAGACCCTATCGCCAAAGTTAATAACCTCCGGCACCAGCTCAATCTTATACTTCTTTACCAGCTCCTTGGCCAAACAGACCGAGCTATCAGCCACTATCCCGATTTTAGCCATAGCCAGGCACCTCCTAGCATTAATTAGAATAAAAAGCAACCACCAGCGTTCCTTTACCGGTGGCATATCCCATCACCGACGAAAAGCTGGTAAGCCAGAGCTCAACACAGTTAAACTGGGAGGCTATCTCCTCGGTAAGCCGCCTCCCCGCCTTGGGTTTCATTGCCCCGCTCTTTAGCCGGTATGTTTTAGCGTTCGTTCCACTAACGCCGGGCTTAGCAGCAGAATCAACATTACTATGATTAGCATCAAAAGGGCGGGTATACTAAGTCTACCGTCAGCATAAAAAGCGACCAGGGTTAAGGTTATCAGCCCCGATATAACCAGGAGCGCTACCTTTAACCAGCGCTTCCGCAAACGAATAAAGGTAATTACAGTTGCCGCTAAAGCGAGGAAGCTTAATCCAATCCAGGGGCCAAAGTCCTGGAGGCGCTGCAGCCAATACTCGGAGAACTCAGACCATGGCTCAACCGCCAAGAGCCAGCCGATGAAAACCGGTAGCGGCAAAAGCATCAGCGAGCTAAATAACCAGTCCCTCTTTATGGTCTTAACCGTGATGGCGCATACCAGCCATAATGCCATCGGGATATAGATGACGATTGCCAGCCAGTCCCAACCCGCAGGCAGATAAATCAGCAGCAGACCGGCAGACACTACTGGCAGTAGAGAGTAACCCAACCAGGGGAAAAGCCAGGCTGGCTTACCCCGCCACCAGCCATAGACCACCACCCCCAACACCAGCACCAGCATACCTAATAGCCAGATAATACCCTGCCACCAGTTGAGGGCAAACAAAAGACCAAAGAGCAGATGGGGCATGGCGGCAAATAGTGCCTGAGTCCAGCTACCCTGGCTATGAGTCTCGTATATCTGGCGGGCTACCAGCTTAGCCGAGCCCAAAAGGTTCAAGCAGGTCTTAGCCGCCTCCTCCTCCGATAGCCCGGCTTCCTTAAGCTCGGCCAGCTCGTCCTCAATATGAGTCTCCAGCTCCTGGATAACCTCACGCTCCAGGGAGCGGTCGAGTTTGAGGTTCTCCCGCACGCTATCCAGATAATGGCTTAGGGCAGTTGTCACTTAAAGCTACCTCTATATCAGTCCGACGCTGGCCGAATAATCAGGTTCATAGCCGTCAGAAAATCAAGCCACTGGCTCCTCTTGGTTTCCAGACTGTGGAGCCCCTTTTCCGTAATATGATAATATCTTCTCTGCCGGCCACTGGGCAGCGTCTGCCATTTACCCTCAATTAAGCCCGCCTTCTCCAGGCGGTGAAGAGCCGGGTAGAGAGTGCCCTCCTTAAATCTAAAGTAGCCCTGGCTCCTCTTCTCCAGCTCTTTAATAATCTGGTAGCCGTACATCGGCTGCTGGTCTATCAAGCAAAGAATCAGGGAATCAAAACTGCCTTTTATTAATTCTCGCCTCTGTGCCATTCAAATCACCTCATTTAAACACCTAGTATCACTATGCATAATAATACAGACCTCGGCTCTTGGCAATACCTTAAATACTTAAGCATAAAATGCCTGGACAATCTATATACATAGTAATTCTAGGTATAATATAGCACACAATACCATGTTTGGCAATAGGTAATTTCTTGGAAATAAAAGGCTTTTACTACGGGGAGAACTTGCCCAGGATTAAGCTGCCATTGGTGCTGCCAAAGCCGAAGGAGTTGGAGAGAGCGATTTTCACCTCAGCCCTTCTGGCCACATTGGGCACATAGTCAAGGTCACACTCCGGGTCTGGGTTCTCATAATTTATGGTCGGGGGGATAATGCCCTGCCTTATGGTCAAAAGGCTGAATATCGCCTCCACCACCCCAGCCCCAGCCCACATATGCCCCATCATTGATTTATTACTGCTAACCGGTATACTCCGGCTCCGCTCTCCAAAAACGATCTTTATCGCCCGCGTCTCAGAGAGGTCATTTAACACCGTTGATGTGCCATGGGCGTTGATATAATCAACCTGCTCGGTAGAGATGCCACCGTCATCAAGCGCCATTTTCATACAACTGGCTGCCCCCAGGCCATCAGGGTCGGGGGCGGTTATATGATAGGCATCGCTATTAAAGCCGTAACCCAATACCTCGCCGTAAATTCTGGCCCCCCTATTTAGGGCAAACTCCAGCTCCTCCAGAATGACCACCCCCGCCCCCTCGCCAATAACAAAGCCGTCGCGCTCCCTATCAAAGGGACGGCTTGCCTTCTCCGGCTCATCGTTCCTAGCCGTCATCACCTTCACCGGCTCCAGTCCGGCAAAGACAAGGGGCCTGATAGCCGCCTCAGCCCCGCCGGCAATCATGGCATCAACATCACCATACTGGATAACCCGGGAGGCATTGCCGATAGCATGCGTCCCCGAGGCACAGGCGGTCACCGAGCACATATTGGCTCCCCTGGCGCCGAACTCTATGGCAACCTGGCCGGTAGCCATATTGCACAGGAAACTGGGGACAAAGAAGGGGGAAATCTGCTGGCGGGAGCCTTCAAGCAGCAGTTGATGGTTCTTCTCGATACTCTCTATGCCGCCCATAGCTGTCCCCACCGATACCCCCACCCGCTGGCTATTACCGGCATCTATCTTTAAGCCGGAATCCTCCATCGCCATTCGGGCTGCCGCTAAGGCAAAGTGGATAAAACGGTCTCCCCTCCTTGCCAGCTTCCGGTCAATGAAATCCAGGGGCTTAAAGCCCCTGACCTCAGCAGCAACCCTGGTCCGGAAATCGCTGGCATCAAAAGCGGTAACCACACCTACTCCCGATTTCCCCTGGCATAAAGCCTGCCAGCTTGCCTCCATCCCCACCCCCAAGGGGGTTACCATCCCCATGCCGGTTATCACTACCCTTCTCTTCATTTAAGGTCTTCCTTGCGAATCCTGCCGTCGGCGGTTTTAGGCAGAGAATCGATAAATAGCACCTCTCTGGGCACCTTATAGTTGGCCAGGTGCTCAAGGCAGAACTTTTTTATTTCCTGTTCGCTAGCCTCTTCACCCGACTTCAGCCTGACGAAAGCCCTCGGCGTCTCACCCTTTAAACTATCGGCAACCCCAACCACCGCTACCTCAGCCACCTTGGGGTGGTTGCCCAACACCTCTTCAATATCGCTGGGACAGATATTCTGCCCCTTGCTGATAATCGTATCCTTCTTCCTGCTGGCGGAAAGAAACAGCCAGCCTTCTTCGTCAACCCAGCCGATATCACCACTATAGAGCCAACCGTTCTTCATTACCTCAGCCGTAGCCTGGGGGTTATGGTAATAACCTCTCATTACCGGACCTCTGACCACTATCTCTCCCGGCTGGCCTGTCGCTAGCTCCCTGCCTTCATCATCCACGACCTTTAGTTCCCAGCCGGGCAAGGGCTTGCCTACCGAGTCAGACCCTCCACTGCCATCGAGCGCCGTGCAGGTAACATGAGCCGCCGATTCGGTCATGCCCCAGAAGTTAACCGGGGTCAAGCCCAGATACTGCTTGACCTTCCGAGCAATATCAGCCGGCATGGCGGCTCCGGCGGTGCCCCAGAGACGGAGAGAGCTTAAGTCGTGCTTTATCCCCCCGCTTTCAGCCACATCAACTATCAGGGCATGAATAAAGGGCACCCCCATAAATATGGTCGCCTTCTCCCTCTCAATAAGCTCGGATAAGCTCTCCACAGATACCCCGGACAACATTACCACCTGGCTACCCTTATTAATTGCCGTCAGCATTATCACCACCAGGCCAAAGGCATGGTGCATGGGCAGGGCAAACAGGGCCACGATATCCTTGTCCGTCTGCTCAAAACCATCGCCCGATATAGCTGCTTCCCTGACCAGTGCCTGATGGGACATCATAACCCCCCTGGGATGAAAGGCGGGACCCGAGGTATAGGCAATATGGGCAATGTCCTCAGGCTCCAGACCTACCCTAACCGCCCGGGAGGCGCTTTTGGCCATAATCTCCTTATAGCTGAGGAACTGGCCCCCACGCCTGGAACTCAGGTCAATAACCTGCTCTATAGATTTAAACCTTGGTAACGCTGGAATCAACGGCTCTAAGCACGGGCTTTCCGATACCAGAACCTTGGGTTGAGAGTCGCTAAGCAAAGAAGCCAGCTCGGTAAGCTTATACTTGGGGTCTAAAAGAGCGGCAACGCCCCCAGCCTTAACCACCCCGAAGTAAACGGTAACAAACTCAGGGCTATTTGATAGCAGCATGGCTACCCGGTCGCCCTTGCTTACCCCCATTCCCACCAGGGCATTGGCTACCTTATTGGAGTCTTCATCAAGCTGGGCATAGGATAACCTCCGCTCATCCATAACAATGGCTGTTTTCTTTCCGTACTGCTTGGCTGCCCTCTCCAGCATCTGCTTCAGGTTCATTGTCTGCCTTCACCCCCAGCCCCATCTATTATCGGCTGTCCTGTCGCCAAGACCATCTCCGCTCCTGCTTTTAAGGAGTAAAACTAGAATAGTGTAACAGATTTTGCCACCTTTGCAAAGCAAACCAGTGCGCTCTGTGGGAACTGCGACCCAACCAATTAAAAAGCGACAAAAACCCTTTGCCTGCTTCCAGCCCCTGTGCTAAAATAAGATAGTCA